>NZ_JBSIBZ010000011.1:0-143217 GCF_058245575.1 Streptomyces sp. UF-297
CCCCCCCCCCCCCCCCCCCCCCCCCCCCCCCCCCCCCCCCCCCCCCCCCCCCCCCCCCCCCCCCCCCCCCCCCCGGCTGTTTTTCCACCTCGGGCCCACCCTGGCGCCGATCCGCCGCACCCGTTGCTCTCCGTAGCGTCAGGGGTGTCGGAAATTCTCGTCGCCGACAGCGTTCCCCGCTGTCGCTCGTCCCACGGAGGCCCGGGTCATGGGTGGTGTGCCGGAAGTTCTCGTGATCGTCGCGGTCGTCGGGCTGGTGCTCGTACGGCAGTTCAGGCCGCAGCGGCTCACCTCGGACACCAAGCGCTGGTGGGTGCTGCCCGCCGTCCTGGCGGCCGTGGCGCTGCGGCAGTCGGGGCAGCTGCTGGACCCCGCCCATCACACCGCGTCCGCCGCGCTGCTGGCCCTCCAGCTGGCGGTGGGGCTGGCCGCCGGCGCCGCCTGGGCGTGGACCACCCGAATATGGGCCGAGCCGGACGGCTCGGTGTGGACCAGGGGCCGTGCGGTGACGGCCGTGGTGCTGGTCGTGGGGATGGGCGTGCGCGTCGCCCTGTACGGCGTCACGGCGGCGGCCGGGGTCCGTCTGGGGAGCGGGGCCGCGTTGCTGGGCGTGGCGGTCACCTTGCTGGCCCGGTCGGGAGGGGTGGTGTTCAGGTCCCGCATGCTCGGGGCGCAGAGCCCGACGTACCGTGTTCCCGTCGGTGGGTGAGCCCGCCGGCCAGGCGCTGGAAGGACCCCGTGTGCAGATGGACACCTGGACGAGCTGGCCCCTGCGGGAGGCTCTGTCCCGCGACGGGCTGAGCGCGTCCAGGCTGTGGATCGGCCGTGGCGTACGGGCGGTGGTGGCCGTCGCCCTGCTGTGGAGCACCATCGCCCAGGGGCAGCTCAGGGGCTGGGGCATCGCGGCCGGCATCGCCGGGATCGGCGCCGCCGCGGTCGTTCTTCGGCTGTACTTCCACATGACGCTGCGGCACCGGCTGTGGCCGTCGGCCGGTCTGATCCTGCTGTTGCAGGCGGGGGCGTTCGCCTTCCACGCGGCCGGTGCGCGCATCCCCGCCCTGGTTCTGTGGTGCGCCTGCGCCCTCACCGCCATGGAGCGGATGCCGCTGGCCGCCGGGGTGCCGTGCGCGGCGCTCGGCCTGGGCGCGTACGCGATCGTCAACAGCGACGCCTGGCTGGCCACGTCCGTGACCGCCGCCGGGCTGGCCCTGGGCGGGTACGTGCTGCGGCTGGACGCCGAGGCGCGCGGCAACGCCCAGCGGCTGCTCGCCCAGGAGCGGGCGGCCCGCAAGGCCGAGGCCGAGACGGCGGCGCTCGCCGAGCGCGGCAGGATCGCCCGCGAGATCCACGACGTGCTCGCCCACAGCCTCAGCGCCCAGCTCGTGCACCTGGAGGCGGCCCGGCTGATGATCGGGCGCAGCACGGACCTGGAGGCCGAGCGCGAGCGGATCCTGGAGCGGGTGGTGGCGGCGCGCGCGATGGCCAGGGAGGGGCTGGAGGGGACGCGGCAGGCGCTCTCGGCGCTGCGGGGCGAGATGACCCCGGTGGAGGAGTTCCTGCGGGAGCTGACGGCCGCCGAGGGGGCGCGTCTGGAGGTGGCGGGGGAGCGGCGCGAGCTGCCCGCCGAGGCCGGTCTCGCGGTGCGCAGGGCCGCGCAGGAGGCGCTGACCAATGTGCGCAAGCACGCGCCGGGCGCGCGGGTGTGCGTACGGCTGGAGTACGCCCACGGGGAAGTGGGGCTCGTGGTGCGGGACTCGGGCGGGCGGGCCGGGACGGGGGAGCTGGCCGGTGCCGGGTCCGGGTACGGTCTGCTGGGGATGCGGGAGCGCGCCGAACTGCTCGGCGGAACGCTGGAGTCCGGGCCCGACGAGGAGGGTTTCGTGGTGCGGTTGCGGGTGCCCGCGTGACGGCGCGAGTGGTGGTCGCCGACGACCAGACCGTGGTGCGCGAGGGAATTGTGATGCTGCTGGGGCTGCTGCCCGGCATCGAGGTGGTGGGGGCGGCGGGGGACGGCGAGGAGGCGGTCCGGCTGGTCGCCGAACTGGACCCGGACGTCGTGCTGATGGACCTGCGGATGCCGCGCTGCGACGGGGTGGAGGCGACCCGCCGTATCCGGGCCGAGCACCCAGGTACCCAGGTCGTGGTGCTGACGACCTACGCCGACGACGACTCGCTCTTTTCCGCGCTCCAGGCCGGTGCCCGCGGCTATCTGACCAAGGACGCGGGCGGGGAGGAGATCCTGCGGGCCGTCGAGGACGTGATGTCGGGCCAGGCCGGGCTCTCGCCCACGGTGCAGCGCCGGCTGCTGGAGCGGATCGCCGAACCGGTACGGGCCGTTCAGGAGCCGCCCGCCGGGCCGCCGGACGGGCTGACCGCGCGGGAGGCCGAGGTGCTGCGGCTGGTCGCCGAGGGGCTCACCAACCCGGAGATCGCCCGGGCGCTGCACGTCTCCACCGCGACGGTGAAGACCCACATCAACAACCTCTTCGCCAAGGCCGGGGTCCGCGACCGCGCCCAGGCGATCCGCTACGCCTACCGGCACGGACTCGCACAACCGCCCGGAACGGCCATCACCTGATGGGGTGAAGGTTTCGGGGGAAGAGTCCGGGATCTTTCCCTTCTGTCCATCCTTGGGCGCACGGCCAATGGGTCCGTAGAGGACCAACGGGGCCGTGGAACAAGGAGAGTTCGGTGGACAAGCAGGACGCCGGCGGGGCCGGCGGGGCCGGGGCCGCGCGGCTCGACGACCCTTGGTACGACGCCCTCGCCTCGGGATGGGGAGAAGTGGCCGACGAGGCACCACAGGAGGCGGGCGCGTCGGCGCGCGGGGCACCGGACCCGGGGCGGCACCAGGAGCGGGCCCGCGAGGAAGGCCAGGAGCGCGCGTTCACCCCGCCGAGGTGGGCTGACGTACAGGACGAGCCGGACCCTGCCGGGGGAGATCAACTGCCGCTCGGACAAGCCTCCTTGCCGTCGGCGCGTACGGAAGGAGCGGAGCCCGTGGCCGCCCGGGAACGCCCCCCTGGCTCCGCCGGGCACGGCGGCCAGGACGACTCCGTGCACGCCGCGGTCTATCTGGCGGTCCAGCGCAGCGCCGCCTTCCAGGAGGTGCGCCGCCGCTATCTCAGATTCGTGGTGCCCGCCACCGCCCTGTTCTTGACCTGGTACCTCGGCTACGTACTCCTGGCCACGATGGCGCCCGCGCTGATGGCGTACCGCGTGATCGGTTCGCTGAACGTGGCCCTGCTGGCCGGGCTCGGGCAGTTCGCCACGACCTTCCTGCTGACCTGGGCCTATGCGCGTAACGCCCGGCTGCGCAGGGACCGCGCCGCGCTCGACATCCGCTGGGAGACCCAGGAGCTGACGGGAGGAAACCTCCGGTGACGGGGCATCACCAGACCCTCGCGCTGCTGCTGTTCAGCGCGTTCGTCCTGCTCACCCTGGCCATCACGACTTGGGTCAGCCGCCGCAGGCACGGCTCCCCGGAGGAGTTCTACGCGGGCGGACGGCTCTTTTCCCCCATGGAGAACGGTTTCGCCATCGCGGGCGACTACATGTCCGCCGCCTCCTTCCTCGGCGTCTCCGGCCTGATCGCCCTGGTCGGCTACGACGGCCTGCTCTATCTGGAGGGCTTTCTCGTCGCCTGGCTGCTGGTCCTGTTCCTGGTCGCCGAACTCGTCCGCAACTGCGGCCGGTTCACCCTCGCCGACGTCGTGGCGGCCCGGATGCGCGAGCGCCCGGTCCGTATCGCGGCGGGCGCGGCCTCCGTGACCGTCTCCGTGCTCTACCTCGTCGCGCAGATGGTCGGCGCGGGCAGCCTGGTCGCCCTGCTGCTGGGCGGTACGAGCGAGCAGGCCCGCGCCTGGATGGTGATCGGCGTCGGCGCGCTGATGGTCGTCTATGTCGCCTTCGGCGGGATGCGGGCCACGACCTGGATCCAGATCGTCAAGGCCGTCCTCCTGCTCGGCGGGGCGATCGCGCTGACCGTCCTGGTCCTGGTGCGCTTCGGCGGTGACCTGAACGCGCTGCTGAGCACCGCCGCCCAACGCAGCGGCCACGGCGCGGACTTCCTCGCTCCCGGCCTGAAGTACGGCGGCAGCTGGACGTCCCGGCTGGACTTCATCAGCCTCGGCCTGGCCCTGGTCCTGGGGACCGCCGGGCTGCCGCACATCCTCTCGCGCTTCTACACCGTGCCCACCGCGCGCGCCGCCCGCCGCTCGGTCGTCTGGTCCATCGGGCTGATCGGCGGCTTCTACCTGATGACGATCGTGCTGGGATTCGGCGCCGCGGCGGTGCTGGGCAGCGATGCCGTACGCGCCGCCAACCCGACGGGCAACACCGCGGTGCCGCTGCTGGCGATGGAGCTGGGAGGCGGGGCTTCTTCGACCGGCGGAACGGTTCTCTTCGCCATTGTCGCGGCGGTCGCCTTCGCCACCATCCTGGCCGTGGTCGCCGGGATCACGCTCGCCTCCTCGGCCTCGGTGGCCCACGACCTGTACGCGTCGCTGGCGCGCCGGCGGGCGGGCAGCACCAAGCATCCCACCCGTCACCATGAGGTCACCGTCGCGCGCTGCGCGGCCGTCGGCATCGGCGTCGTCTCCATCGGACTCGCCCTGCTCGCCCAGGGGCTGAACATCGCCTTCCTGGTCGGCCTGGCCTTCGCGGTCGCCGCCTCCGCCAACCTCCCCGTCCTGCTGTACTCCCTGTTCTGGCGCCGCTTCACGACCCGGGGAGCGATCTGGTCGGTCTACGGGGGCCTGGTCCCCGCGGTCCTCCTGGTCGTCTTCTCGCCCATCGTCTCCGGCGCCCCGGACGCGCTCTTCTCCGGCCTGGACTTCCACCTCTTCCCGCTGCAGAACCCCGGCGTGGTCTCCATCCCGCTCGGCTTCCTGATGGGCTGGCTGGGCACGGTCACCTCACCGGAGCCACCGGACGCCGCCAAGCACGCCGAGACGGAGGTCAGGGCGCTGACGGGGGCCGGGGCGGCCTGAGGGCGGTACGGGCCGGGCCGGGGCGGGCAGGGCCGTCAGACCCACTCGTAGCGGTGCTCGGGGCGGCCCGTCTCGCCGTACTTGAGCGTGAGGCGGACGCGTCCGGCGCGCTCCAGCAGCTTGAGATAGCGCTGGGCGGTCTGCCGGCTCAGGCCCGCCTGGCCCGCGACCTCCTGCGCCGACAGCGGCGCCTCGGCGGAGCGCAGTACCGAGCGCACCCGGTCGGCGGTGGCCGTGGAGTGGCCCTTGGGCAGCTCGGCGGGCCCGGCGGTGGCGGCGCTCAACGCGCCGAAGATCCGGTCCACTTCGGACTGTTCGGCCTGCCCGCCGCCCTCGAAGGTGCGGCGCAGCGCCGCGTACCCCTCCAGCTTGGAGCGCAGCCCGGCGAAGGTGAACGGTTTGACCAGGTACTGCAGGGCGCCGTGCCGCATGGCGGCCTGCACGGTCGCGATGTCACGGGCCGCCGTCACCATGATCACGTCGGTGTGCAGACCGTCCCGGCGCAGCCGGGCCACGAGCTGCAGGCCGGTCCCGTCGGGAAGGTAGTGGTCCAGGAGGATCAGGTCGACGGGATGGCTCTCCAGAGCGGTCAGGGCCTCGGCGGCGGAGTGGGCCAGACAGGTGACGCGGAAGCCGGCGACCTTGGCGACATAAGCGGCGTTGATCTCGGCGACTCTGGTGTCGTCGTCCACGACCAGTACGTCGATCATCGGGGTGCTCCCGGGGTGTTCTCAGGGTCCTGCGGGGTGGGCGAAGGCCCGGCCGGGGAAGCGGCCGCGGCCGGCGGGGCATCGGTCAGCGCCTCGGGCAGCGTCACGGTGAACTGCGCGCCGCCGCCGGGCCGTTCGCCGACCTCGGCGCTGCCTCCGTAGCGCTCGGCCAGCCGCCGTACCAGCGCCAGACCGATGCCTCGCCGGCCGTGCGCGGGCGGGTCCTTGGTGGTCCAGCCCTCGGTGAAGATCTGCGCACGCCGGGCCGCGGGTACCCCGGGGCCGTTGTCGCAGACCCGTACGACGGCGGTACGGCCCTCGGTGCGCACCTCCACTTCCACCAGCGCGTCGCGCCCGCCCGCCGTGGCGTCCAGGGCGTTGTCGACGAGGTTGCCCAGCACCGTGACCAGGCCGTGCGGGTCGACCAGCCGGTCGGGCAGATGGGTGGCGGGCGAGATGCGCAGCGACACCCCGCGCTCGGTGGCGACCGTGGCCTTGCCGACCAGGAGGGCGGCGGGCAGCGGGTCGTGGATGCGCTCGGTGACCTGCTCGGCGGTGGCCCGGTGCACGCCCACGGCCTGCGTCACGAAGTCCACGGCCTCGTCGTACAGGCCCAGTTCGAGCAGCCCGAGCAGGGTGTGCAGCCGGTTGGCGTGCTCGTGGTCCTGGGCGCGCAGCGCGTCGATCAGCCCGCGGGTGCCGTCCAACTCGCGCCCCAGGCGCTCCAGTTCGGTGCGGTCGCGCAGGGTGACCACGGCCCCGCCGTCATCGGTGGGCATGCGGTTGACGACCAGGACGCGCGCCCCGCTGACGGTCAGCAGGTCGGCGCCGGGGACCCGGCCGCTGAGGACGGCGGTGGTACGGCCCGGGGGCAGCACCTCCTCCAGGGGGCGCCCGGTGTCCTGGCCGCGCAGCTCCAGCAGCCGCTGCGCCTCGTCGTTCATCAGCCGGATCCTGCCGTGCGCGTCCAGCGCGATGAAGCCCTCACGGATGCCGTGCAGCATCGCCTCGCGCTCGGCCAGGAGGGCGGAGATGTCGGAGAAGGCCAGGTCGTGGGTGCGGCGCTGGAGGCGGCGGGCCACCAGATAGGCGGCCAGGGCGCCGATGGCGAGCGCGCCGCCCGCGTACGCCAGCAACTCGGGCACCGTGGACAGCAGCCGCTGCTGCACGCTCTCGTACGCGATGCCGACCGAGACCGCGCCCACGATGCGGCCCGTGTCGTCGCGCAGCGGGACCTTGCCGCGCGCCGAGCGGCCGAGCGTGCCCTCGTCGATCTGCATGACCTGCTGGCCGGAGAGGGCGGCGCTGGGGTCGGTGGAGACGCGCAGCCCGATCTGGCCCGGGTCGGTGTGCGAGAAGCGCACCCCCCGCTCGTCCATGACCACGACGTACTCGGCGCCGGTGGCGCGGCGGATCCGCTCGGCCTCGGTCTGTACGGGGCCGTGGCGGCTGGGCCGGGAGCGCGCCAGGGCCTCGTCCAGGTGCGACTCGGCCGCGGTGGTCTGGGCGATGGCCAGGGCCCTGCGCATCGCCTGGTCGTCCAGTTCGGCGCTGAGCGGGGCGAGGAAGAGGCCGGTGGCCAGGGCGGTGACGCCGGTGGCGATGGCCAGCTGCACCATCAGCACCTGGGAGAAGACGCGCCGCGGCCAGCCCAGCCGCCGAGGGCCGCGGCGCCGTGCCGCTGCCGTGCGGTCCTGGGAGCGGGCGCCGCCGGTGCCTTCCCTCTCGCTCATACCCACGAACAGTAAGCGGGCCCGTGCCGCGCCCGGTAATCGGTACGGACCGGCTGTGCGGCGGGAGAAAGGCGCCCGGTCAGACGAGCGGGCGGACCAAGGCCACGGCCATCCGCGCCGGGGGCAGCGGCACCGTGCCGCAGCTGGCGGGCGCCGGGGCGCCGTCGGCCCGCTGCTCGACCACGACCTGCCAGCGCCGCCCGTCCAGGTGCGCGACGGTGACGGCCCACGACGGTACGGCGCCCCGGGTGCGTACCTCCTCGCCGACGACGTCCAGCGCGTCCGCCCGCTCCTCGCCGGTCAGTTCACGGACGGCGAGGTCGGCGGCCTGGGCCGGGCGTCCCCAGGTGGAGCGCCCCCGGCAGTGGCCGAGCCGGACCCGGCCCGCGCGGGCCGCCTCCACGGCGTCCTTGACCAGATGTGCGGAGGCCCGCCCGTAGGCGTAGCCGTAGGGCAGGACGAAGAGCGTGGGGGAGAAGCGGTGCCCGCCGATGTGGGTGACCTCCCACACCTCGGCCCCGTCGGCGGCGAGCTCGGCGGCCAGCGGCCGGCCCAGGAGCGCGCAGCAGCGGTCCCGCTTGCCGTTGGTGCACACCAGCACCGGCGGGTCGCCCTCGTAGGGCTCCCACAGGTCCGCGTGCTCGCCGCGCCCCAGCGCCCGGTGGTCCAGCCCGAGCAGCTCCTCGGGGTCGGTGACCTGGGTCGTACGGATCCAGGAGCGCCCCGGGGCGGTGTGCGCGACGAAGACGCGGCGGGTGGCCGTGCCGTGGCAGTCGGCGTGCCGTCCGGGCCTGCGGATCAGCGCGACGCGCACTCCCGTGCCCTCCGTGGCCGCTTCCAGCGCCCGGCCGGTGCGCGGGTCGAGATGGCTGTCGGTCAGCGCCCGCGCGCCCCACGGCCCGGTCTGCTCGACCAGGAGCCAGGTGCGGGCGGTGGCCGCGGTCCCGGCGACGGGTTCGGCCGCTTCACGGGAGGCGGTTGCGCAGGTGCTCACACAGGCGAGCCTAACCTGCTCCGTGCCTGGTGGGCGGGGCGATGGCCCCGCTTCACTCCCCGGGCAGCGGCCGCGGCGGCCGCGGGCCGGTGTACTGGCCGATGGGGCGCATCCGCATCGGGCGCTCCTCGTACTCCTCCAGGGCGTGCGCGATCCAGCCGGCGCTGCGGGCCACCGCGAAGACCGTCTCGCCCGCCTCGGCCGGCATGCCGCAGGAGACGGTCAAAACGGCCAGGGCGAGATCGACGTTGGCGTGCAGGGGGGCGTGGCGGGCGGTGGTGGTGACCACGTCGCGGGCGGCGGCGAGCGCGGGGCGGGCCCGCGGCAGGTCCTCCAGCAGCGCGAACAGGGCGCGGGCGCGCGGGTCTTCGCCGGTGTAGAGGGGGTGGCCGAGGCCGGGCACCCGGCGCCCGGCCCGCAGGTGGTCGGCCACGACCGCGGCCGCGCTGCCGCGCTGGAGGACCTCCAGCAGCATCCGGTGGACCAGTCCGCTCGCGGCGCCGTGCAGCGGGCCGTCCAGTGCGCCGAAGCCGGCCGAGACCACCGCGTAGGGGTGGGCGCGGGCGGAGGCGGCGACGCGTACCGCGAGGGTGGAGGCGGCCAGGTCGTGGTCGATGAGCAGGACGAGTGCCGCGTCCAGTACGCGCTGACAGGCCTCGTCGGGCTGCTCGCCGGACAGGCGTGACCACAGGCGGCGGGCCAGCGGGAGGCGGCCGCCGGGGGTGTGCCCGGCGGTGGGGAGGGCGTCGACGAGGGTGGGGATCAGGCTGCGGGCCGTGTCCAGGACGGCCTCTTCGCGCAGGTCGAAGCGGAGCGGGTCGGCGGCGGCCGCCGCGATGACGGCCACCCGCAGCCGGTCCATCGGTCCGCTGTGCGCGGGCAGTGCCTGTACGGCCCGGCGGGCGGCGGACAGCGCTTCCTCGGGGGCGGTGAAGGTGATGCCCGGGCGCAGGGTGCCCGTCCACAGCCAGTCGGCGACCTCCTCGTAGCCGAAGCGGGCGGCGAGTTCGACGGTGTCCACGCCGCGGAAGTAGCAGCGGCCGCCCTCGATGAGGGTGATGCCCGTGCGGACGGCCAACTCGCTGCCGCCGAAGGTGGGTTCGCGGCGCCCGCCGCCGCGCCGGGCGAGCGCGTCGATCTCCTCGGGGTCGAAGGTGCTGCCCCGGCTGCCCGCTTCGCGCCTGCTGGTGAGCTGGCCGCGGCTGACGTACGCGTAGACCGTCTCGGGTTTCACGCCGAGGCGTTCGGCCGCCTGCCGGGTGGTGAGCCGCTCGGCCGCTTTGGGAGAGCCGGGCCGTGCGGCAGCTTCCCGGTCCTGGTGTTCCGCCATGACTCCACCGTATCCATATTGATTCAATCAACATTGACAAGGATTGAGTCAAGCATAGACAGTCGAATCAACTTTGAGGAAGCAAGAGGAGGACCGTCATGGCGATCGCAGCGGCGAACGCACCGATCGAGGCACCCCGCGGGCTCGCGGGCGTCATCGTCACCGAGACCGAACTGGGCGACGTACGGGGCCGCGAGGGCTTCTACCACTACCGCCAGTACTCCGCGGTGGAGCTTGCCGGGACCCGTACGTTCGAGGACGTATGGCATCTGATGTTCCACGGCGAACTGCCGGACGCCGGGCAGCGGGCCGCCTTCGCCGCCGAGACCGCGCGACTGCGCCGGCTGCCGGACGCCGTACGCGACGCGCTGCCCGGCATCGCCCGCGCCACCGCCCTGGCCGGACCGCTCGCCGGCCTGCGCACCGTGCTCTCCCTCTTCGGCGCGCACGCCGGATTCCGGCCCCTGTACGACATCGACCCCGCCACCCGCCGCGCCGACGCGCTCGCCGCCTGCGCCGCCGTCCCCACCCTGCTGGCCGCGCTGCACCGCATCGGCCGCGGCCTGGAGCCCGTCGAGCCGCGCGAGGACCTGCCGCACGCCGCCAACTACCTCTACATGCTCACCGGTTCCACGCCCGGGGCCGAGCAGGTCCGCGCCGTCGAGCGCTATCTGATCTCCACCGTCGACCACGGCTTCAACGCCTCGACCTTCACCTCGCGGGTGATCGCCTCCACCGGCGCCGACCTCGCGGCCTGCCTGGTCGGCGCGATCGGCGCGCTCTCCGGGCCGCTGCACGGCGGCGCCCCCAGCCGGGCCCTGGACACCCTGGACGCGATCGGCAGCCCGGACCGTATCGACCACTGGCTGCGTCAGCAGGTGCTGGCGGGCGAGCGGATCATGGGCTTCGGGCACCCCGTCTACCGCACGAAGGACCCGCGCTCGCAGATGCTGCGCGCCGTCGCCGAGTCCTTCGGCGGGCCGCTGGTGGACTTCGCCGTCCAGGTCGAGGAGCGGGCCGAGGCGATCCTCGCCGAGCTCAAGCCGGGCCGCGAGCTGCACATCAACGTGGAGTTCTACGCGGGTGTGGTCATGGAGCTGTGCGGGCTGGCGCGCGAGATGTTCACGCCCACCTTCTGTGCGGCCCGCGTGGTCGGATGGAGCGCCAATATCCTGGAGCAGGCGGCGGACTCGAAGATCATCCGGCCGGCGGCCCGCTACGTGGGCCCGCCCGCGCCGGAGCCGGTCCCCGCCGCGGAGGGCTGAACGAGCACACAACGATGGAGGCGCCCCCTTGGCCAGCAAGCCGACCGCCCAGCAGATCCCGGTCGTCGTCCTCGCCGGTTTCCTGGGATCGGGCAAGACGACCCTGCTCAACCACCTGCTGCGGCACAGCGGGGGCACCCGTATCGGCGTGATCGTCAATGACTTCGGCTCGATCGAGATCGACGCGATGTCGGTCGCGGGCCAGGTCGGCTCGACGGTGTCGCTGGGCAACGGCTGCCTGTGCTGCGCGGTGGACGGCAGCGAGCTGGACGCCTACCTGGACAAGCTCACCCGGCCCTCCGTCGGCCTGGACGTGATCGTCATCGAGGCCAGCGGGCTCGCCGAGCCGCAGGAGCTCGTACGGATGCTGCTGGCCAGCGACAACCCCTCCATCGTGTACGGGGGGCTGGTCCAGGTCGTGGACGCCGCGGAGTTCGACGCCACCCGCGAGCGGCACCCGGAGACCGACCGGCATCTGGCGCTCGCCGACCTGGTGGTGCTCAACAAGACGGACCGGGTCGGCGACGCCGAGCGCGAGCGCGTCCGCGCCACGGTCGCCTCCCTGGCGGACGGGGCGGCGCTGGTGCCCTCGGCGTACGGGCGCATCGACACCGAGCTGCTCTTCGACCGCCGGCCCACCGCCGAGCGCATCGGCCAGCTCTCCTTCGACGACCTGCGCGACCTGGAGGGCGAGCACGGGCACGAGGAGCACGACCACAACGGTCACGACGGCCATCTGCACGCCGCCTACGAGAGCGTCGACTTCACCGCGCAGGAGCCGCTGCACCCGCGGCGGCTGCTGGACTTCCTGGACGCCAGGCCCGAGGGCCTCTACCGCATCAAGGGGTTCGTCGACTTCGGGGCGCACGACGCGCGCAACCGCTACACCCTGCACGCGGTCGGCCGCTTCCTGCGCTTCTACCCCTCGCCCTGGCCGCAGGGAGAGGAGCGCCGCACCCAGCTCGTCATGATCGGCAGCGGGATCGACGCGGCCGCGCTGCGCAAGGAGCTGGAGAACTGCCGGGACAGCACACCGCAGGACGCCCCCGAGCACAGCATGTGGGGCGTCCTGCGGTACGTGCCGTCCCCCGAGGAACAGCAGGAGTGAGCGTTATACGGGCCCGGCCAGCGACGCGACCGGCTTGGCCAGCGGCAGGCCCGAGCCGTCGCGGCGCGGGTCCGGCTCCGGCAGCGAGACCGGCGCGCCCTTGGCGTCCGCGGCCCGCACCGGTGTGGCCCCCGCCCAGGCCAGGGTGAGGCAGTCCTCGCCCTTGAGGAACCGCTGGCAGCGCACGCCGCCGGTGGCCCGGCCCTTGCGCGGGTACTGGTCGAAGGGCGTCAGCTTGGCGGTGGCGACCGAGTCGTCGAGGGTGCCGTGCGAGCCGGCGACCGTGAACACCACGGCGTCGGACGCCGGGTCGACGGCCGTGAAGGAGATCACCTTCGCGCCCGGGCCGAGCTTGATGCCCGCCATCCCGCCCGCCGGGCGGCCCTGCGGGCGCACCTGCGAGGCCTGATAGCGCAGCAGCTGCGCCTCGTTGGTGATGAAGACCAGGTCCTCCTCGCCCGTACGCAGCTCGACCGCGCCCACGATGCGGTCGCCGTCCTTGAGCGTGATCACCTCCAACTCGTCCTTGTTGGAGGGGTAGTCGGGCACCACGCGCTTGACGACACCTTGTTCGGTGCCCAGCGCCAGGCCCGGCGAGGACTCGTCGAGCGTGGTCAGGCACACCAGCGTCTCGCCGTCCTGCAGGGAGAGGAACTCCGAGATCTGGGCGCCGCCGGAGAGGTTGGGCGCCGCGGCCGTGTCGGGCAGCTGCGGCAGATCCACCACCGAGATCCGCAGCAGCCGGCCCTCGGAGGTCACCGCGCCGACCTCGCCGCGGATGGTCGCCGGGACCGCCGAGACGATCACGTCGTGCTTGGCCCGCTTGGCCTCGGCGTCGAAGGACACCTCGCCGTTGGCCGTACGCGCCAGCAGGCCCGTGGAGGACAGCAGCACCCGGCACGGGTCGTCGGCGACCTCCAGCGGCACCGCCGCCACCGGCGCGCCCGCCGACTCCAGCAGGACCGTACGCCGCTCCGTGCTGTACTTCTTGGCCACCGCCGCCAGCTCGCCGGAGACCAGTTTGCGCAGCTCGGAGTCCGACTCGAGGATCGCGGTCAGCTCCTCGATCTCCGCCTTGAGCCGGTCGCGCTCCGACTCCAGCTCGATCCGGTCGAACTTGGTCAGCCGGCGCAGCGGGGTGTCGAGGATGTACTGGGTCTGGGTCTCGCTCAGGGAGAAGCGGTCCATCAGCCGCTCCTTGGCCTGCGCGCTGTTCTCGCTGGAGCGGATCAGGCGGATGACCTCGTCGATGTCGACCAGCGCGGTCAGCAGGCCCTCGACCAGGTGGAGGCGGTCCTGGCGCTTGCCGCGGCGGAACTCGCTGCGCCGGCGCACCACCTCGAAGCGGTGGTCGACATAGACCTCCAGCAGCTCCTTCAGACCCAGCGTCAGCGGCTGGCCGTCCACCAGCGCGACGTTGTTGATGCCGAAGGACTCCTCCATGGGCGTGAGCTTGTAGAGCTGCTCCAGGACGGCTTCCGGGTTGAAGCCGTTCTTGATCTCGATGACCAGGCGCAGCCCGTGCTCACGGTCGGTCAGGTCCTTGACGTCCGCGATGCCCTGGAGCTTCTTCGAACCGACCAGGTCCTTGATCTTGGAGATGACCTTCTCGGGGCCGACCGCGAAGGGGAGTTCGGTCACCACCAGGCCCTTGCGGCGGGCCGTGACGCTCTCCACCGCGACCGTCGCGCGGATCTTGAAGGTGCCGCGCCCGGTCTCGTAGGCGTCCCGCACCCCCGAAAGGCCCACGATCCGGCCGCCGGTGGGCAGGTCGGGGCCGGGCACGAACCGCATCAGGGTGTCGAGGTCGGCGCCCGGGTGCTTGATCAGATGGCGGGCCGCGGCGATGACCTCGCCGAGGTTGTGCGGCGGCATGTTCGTGGCCATGCCGACCGCGATGCCGGAGGTGCCGTTGACCAGGAGGTTGGGGTAGGCCGCCGGCAGGGTGACCGGCTCCTGCTCCTGGCCGTCGTAGTTGGGCGCGAAGTCGACGGTGTCCTCGTCGATGGACTCCGTCATCAGGGACGCCGCCGAGGCCATCTTGGCCTCGGTGTAACGCATCGCGGCGGGCGGGTCGTCGTTGCCCAGCGAGCCGAAGTTGCCGTGGCCGTTGACCAGCGGCACCCGCATCGAGAACGGCTGCGCCATGCGCACCATGGCGTCGTAGATGGACGCGTCGCCGTGCGGGTGGAGCTTTCCCATCACCTCGCCGACGACCCGGGCGCACTTGACGTAGCCGCGCTCGGGCCGCAGCCCCATCTCGTTCATCTGGAACAGGATGCGGCGCTGTACGGGCTTGAGCCCGTCGCGCGCGTCCGGCAGGGCGCGGGAGTAGATGACCGAATACGCGTACTCGAGGAAGGAACCCTGCATCTCGTCGACGACGTCGATGTCGAGGATCCTCTCCTCGAAGTCGTCCGGCGGCGGGGTCTTCGTGCTGCGGCGGGCCATCGCGGCTGCGGCTCCTTCTACTTCAACTGCCGATGCTGGTTCAACAACGCTTCACTGTCCGCACCATTGTGGCCCGGCCCACTGACAACGCCGACCACGACCCTCCCCGCCCCGCGCGGCGCGGGGCGGCTTCCCCTCGTAAGGAGGGGCTTGACCGGGAACTTCGCCAAGGTCCGACGCGCTTGCATACAGTGACAGAACCTCATCGCAAGCGGATCGAAGGGACGTACATGCCCATGGGTCACACGGCCACGGAAAAAGCCGGCTCCGGCGGCCTGACAGCAACCGAGCACCGGCTGGCCAATGGCCTGCGCGTGGTGCTCTCCGAAGACCACCTGACCCCGGTCGCCGCGGTCTGCCTGTGGTACGACGTCGGTTCGCGCCACGAGGTCAAGGGCCGAACCGGCCTGGCCCACCTCTTCGAGCACCTGATGTTCCAGGGCTCCGCGCAGGTCGAGGGCAACGGTCACTTCGAACTGGTCCAGGGCGCGGGCGGCTCCCTGAACGGCACCACCAGCTTCGAGCGCACCAACTACTTCGAGACCATGCCCGCCCACCAGCTGGAGCTCGCGCTGTGGCTGGAGGCCGACCGCATGGGCTCCCTGCTGACCGCTCTTGACGAGGAGTCGCTGGAGAACCAGCGCGACGTCGTCAAGAACGAGCGCCGCCAGCGCTACGACAACGTCCCCTACGGCACGGCCTTCGAGAAGCTGACGGCCATGTCCTACCCGGACGGACACCCCTACCACCACACCCCCATCGGCTCGATGGCCGACCTGGACGCCGCCTCCCTGGAGGACGCGCGCGCCTTCTTCCGTACGTACTACGCGCCCAACAACGCCGTCCTCTCGGTCGTCGGCGACATCGACCCCGAGCAGACCCTGGCGTGGATCGAGAAGTACTTCGGCTCCATCCCCTCCCACGACGGCAAGCAGCCGCCGCGCGACGGCTCGCTGCCCGACGTCATCGGCCAGGAGCTGCGCGAGGTCGTCGAGGAAGAGGTGCCCTCGCGCGCCCTGATGGCCGCCTACCGCCTGCCCCAGGACGGCACCCGTGAGGCGGACGCCGCCGACCTGGCGCTGACCGTGCTCGGCGGCGGGGAGTCCTCCCGCCTCTACAACCGCCTGGTGCGCAGGGACCGCAGCGCGGTCGCGGCCGGCTTCGGCCTGCTGCGGCTGGCCGGCGCGCCCTCGCTGGGCTGGCTGGACGTGAAGACCTCCGGCGGCGTGGAGGTCCCCGACATCGAGCGGGCCGTGGACGAGGAGCTGGCCCGCTTCGCCGAGGAGGGCCCCAGCCCCGAGGAGATGGAGCGCGCACAGGCCCAGCTGGAGCGCGAGTGGCTGGACCGGCTGGCCACCGTCAGCGGCCGCGCCGACGAACTGTGCCGCTTCGCCGTGCTGTTCGGCGACCCGCAGCTCGCCCTGACCGCGGTCCAGCGCGTACTGGACATCACCCCGCAGGAGGTGCAGGAGGTCGCCAAGGCCCGGCTGCGCCCCGACAACCGCGCGGTGCTCGTGTACGAGCCGGTCGCCGGCGCCGGTGCGGACGCCGACGAGAACGACGACGAGGAGGCGGCGAAGTGAGCGACGCCGTGACCAGCACCATGACCTTCCACCCGCAGCCGCAGGCCGGCGCGCCCAAGCCGTGGGCCTTCCCGGCCCCCGAGCGCGGGCAGCTGCCCAACGGGCTGACCGTGCTGCGCAGCCACCGCCCCGGCCAGCAGGTCGTCGCCGTCGAGGTCAACCTCGTCGCGCCGCTGGACGCCGAGCCCGAGGGCCTGGACGGCGTCGCCACGATCATGGCGCGCGCCCTGTCCGAGGGCACCGACAAGCACGACGCCGAGGAGTTCGCCGCCGAGCTGGAGCGCTGCGGCGCCACCCTGGACGCGCACG
This sequence comes from Streptomyces sp. UF-297, assembly GCF_058245575.1. Classification (NCBI taxonomy): domain Bacteria; kingdom Bacillati; phylum Actinomycetota; class Actinomycetes; order Kitasatosporales; family Streptomycetaceae; genus Streptomyces; species Streptomyces sp. UF-297. The sequence goes on from NZ_JBSIBZ010000011.1 coordinate 16,475, forward strand.
CCGACCACCCCGGCCTGCGGGTCTCCCTGGAGGTGCCCGCCTCCCGCCTGGACAAGGCGCTGGGCCTGCTGGCCGACGCCCTGCGCGCCCCGGCCTTCGCGGACAGCGAGATCGAGCGCCTGGTGGGCAACCGCCTGGACGAGATCCCGCACGAGCTGGCCAACCCCGCCCGGCGCGCCGCGATGGCCCTGTCCAAGGAGCTCTTCGCGGCCACCTCCCGGATGTCCCGGCCCCGCCAGGGCACCCAGGAAACGGTCGAGCGCATCGACGCGGCCGCCGTACGCGCCTTCTACGAGGCCCATGTACGGCCCGCCACCGCGACCGCCGTGATCGTCGGCGACTTCACCGGCGTGGACGTGGACCAGGCCCTGGCGGACTCCCTCGGCGCCTGGACCGGCTCCACCGCCGAGCCCGTCGCGGCCACGCCCATCACCGCGGACGACACCGGCCGCGTGGTGATCGTGGACCGCCCCGGCGCCGTACAGACCCAGCTCCTGATCGGCCGTATCGGCGCCGACCGGCACGACCGCGTCTGGCCGGCCCAGGTGCTGGGCACGTACTGCCTGGGCGGCACGCTCACCTCCCGCCTGGACCGCGTCCTGCGCGAGGAGAAGGGCTACACCTACGGCGTGCGCGCCTTCGGGCAGGTGCTGCGCTCCTCTGGGGACGGCACGGGCGCCGCGATGCTGGCCATCAGCGGCTCGGTCGACACCGCCTCCACGGGCCCCGCGCTGGAGGACCTGTGGAAGGTGCTGCGGACCCTGGCGGCCGAGGGCCTGACCGACGCCGAGCGCGATGTGGCCGTGCAGAACCTCGTCGGGGTCGCCCCGCTGAAGTACGAGACCGCCGCCGCCGTCGCCGGGACGCTCGCCGACCAGGTCGAGCAGCACCTCCCGGACGACTTCCAGGCGCAGCTGTACGCACGGCTGGCGGAGACCGGCACGGTCGAGGCGACCGCCGCCGCCGTCAACGCCTTCCCCGTGGACCGGCTCGTCACGGTCCTGGTGGGCGACGCCTCCGAGATCGCCGAGCCCGTGCGGGCGCTGGGCATCGGCGAGGTGACGGTCGTCAGCAGCTGACGCCACCGCCGAGCGGACGCGGGGCCCGGGGTGCGAGCGCACTCCGGGCCCCGCGTTTGTCCCATTTGTTGGCGCTGGTTGCTTGTTGCCCATGTGGCGTACGGCACAAAGCACGGGTTCTGTTTGCCGATTGAAAGACGGGCCGTTTAGCGTCAATCCCGCTGTCCGTCAGATGTGAGCCGCACCCGCGGCGCCGGGCAGCCATCGCCGAGTCCCCGTACGGCGCGAGCCAGGGGAGCCGGGGACCCACCGTCCCCTGGGGTGAATCGGACTCCTTCCAGGAGGAGTTCGTAGGAGACCTTCCTGCTCCGAACCCGTCAGCTAACCCGGTAGGCGAGAAGGAAGGAAAGGACGAAGCCAGCACATGGCCTTCACCCGTGCCACCGGGAAGCACCGCCGTCCGAGCCGTACCGCTCGTACGACCCGCAACATCGCCGGCATAGCCACGCTCGCCGCCTCCGGCGTCGTCGCCTCCGTCGCCTCCCCGGCCATGGCCGCCACCGCGGACGACAGCGCCCAGGACACCGGCACCCTGAAGACCATCGTCATCAGCGACGAGATGGCCGACGTGGTCGCCGAGCAGGCCGACGCCCAGCGCGAGGCCGCCGAGGCCGACGCCGCCCGCGAGAAGATCGAGGCCGAGGCCGCCCAGCGCGCCGAGGAGGCCAAGCGCAAGGCCGAGGCGAAGGCCAAGCAGGAGCGCGAGGAGAAGGAGCGCGCCGCCCGTGAAGCGGAGCGCAAGCGCCTGCTCTCCTACAACGCGCCGATCGAGGGCTCCTACGTCTCCACCCAGTACAAGGCCTCCAGCGGCCTGTGGTCCTCCGGCAGCCACACCGGCATCGACTTCCACGCCGCCACCGGCACGTCCGTGCACGCGGTCGGCTCGGGCACCGTGGTCGAGGCCGGCCCGGGCGGTGCGTACGGCAACAACATCGTCATCAAGATGAACGACGGCACCTACACCCAGTACGGCCACCTGTCCTCCATCGGCGTCTCGGTCGGCCAGACCGTCACCCCGGGGCAGCAGATAGGCCTGTCGGGCGCCACCGGCAACGTCACCGGCCCGCACCTGCACTTCGAGGCCCGCACCGGCGCCGACTACGGCTCGGACATCGACCCCGTCGCGTACCTGCGCTCGCACGGCGTCAACATCTGAGGCGAACAGCCCCGGCGCATTTCGCGTCCTTCCCCCGACCCCGGCCGGCAGCCCTGCCCGCCGGGGTCGGGGCATTTCGGCGCCGCCGCGTCAGGCCGCCCTCTTCATGGCCAAAAAATATCCATGAATTCACCGGCCCCATGAAAAAGCCGGGCCCTTTCGAATAGAGTCTCAAATTGCCGTCGAGCGGCGGTGTTTCCACGGGATTACGGCGGAGGCGCGGACGATGCGAGGCTCGGTTCCCGGTGACAACGGTGCTGGCGTTCCGGGAGCGGCGAACGCCCCGGGAATTCCCGGGCACGCGGTGTGCGCGGCCATCCGCGACGACATCGTCCGCGGTGCCCTGGCGCCCGGCAGCCGCCTGATCGAGGAGCTGCTGGCCGGCCGCTACGGCGTCTCCCGCGTGCCCGTACGCGAGGCCCTGCGCACCCTGGAGTCCGAGGGCTTCGTCACCACCCGCCGGCACGCGGGCGCCGTGGTGGCCGAGCCCACCGAGCAGGAGGCGGCCGATCTGCTGGACGTGCGCGCCCTGTTGGAGCCGATGGGCGCGGCCCGCGCCGCCGCCCGCCGCACCGAGGCGCACCTGAAGGTGCTGCACGGCCTCGTACGCCTGGGCCGTGAGCGCGCCCGGCACGGCGGCCACGGGGCCGACCTGCGGCGCCTGGACGCCTGGTTCCACCAGACGCTGGCCCAGGCCTGCGGCAGTACGAGCCTGACGGCGCTGCTCACCCAGCTCCGCCGCAAGATCGACTGGATGTACACGGTGGACCCCGCCCGCCTCCCGCCCCCACCCGCCCAAGGAGGCGCCGCGCGCCGCGAATTTCTCGCAGCGCGCGAGGCGGAGTCCTGGCGCGAGCACGGGGCGCTGGTGGACGCGGTGACCCGCGGGGACGCGGAGCGGGCGCGGGCCCTGATGGCCGCGCACATCGAGCGCTCGCTGCCCGCCCACCGGCTGCGGCGGCCGGTGGCCCACGGCGCTGTGAGGGAGCCGAAACACCCCGTCAACACGGCGCGCGTCCGCACTTAACAATGCTGCCGTATACAACACGGAGGAATCGAGGAATTGCTGCGCCGTGCGCATTTTCGGCACGAAGCTTTTGCCGCACAGTGCTTTCGCCGTGCCGCGTTCCCGCACCATTCGGCGTGCCCGGAAGTGAATTCATCCGGCGCGGTGTGCAATGCGGTGTTCCGGTGTGTGCGGTGGGAAAACGAAGCGGCCCCGGCGCGGCTGCCGTGGTCCGGCTGCCGCGGCGGGGCCGCGCACGCTGAGGTCGAGAAGGGCTCAGACGGTCTCCGGGAGCTCCTCGAGGCCCTCGGCGACGAGCTTGGCCAGACGGTCGAGCGCGGCGTCGGCACCCTCGGCGTCCGAGGCCAGGACGATCTCCTCGCCACCCTGGGCGCCCAGGCCCAGGACCGCCAGCATGGAGGCGGCGTTGACCGGGTTGCCGTCGGCCTTGGCGATCGTCACGGGGACGCCGGAGGCGGTGGCCGCACGGACGAAGATCGAGGCGGGGCGGGCGTGCAGGCCCTCGGCCCAGCCGACATTGACGCGGCGCTCAGCCATGGTGGTGCCCTTCAAGTCGTTACGGTTGTCTAGACCAGTCTCTCATGCGGACGGGAGTGCTCCGGTAACCCGCTCGCCGTGATCCCGCCGACCCTGCGCCCTCCAGAGTGCCTGCCGCGCCCCTCGGTCGCATGCCGAGCCGCGGTACCCGGCGCAGCGGGCGGCGGCCGTGACGTACTGCGGCCCCGATGCGCCGCCGCACCGCCCCTCGCCGCCCCCGGCCCGTACGCTTGCCGCATGCAGACCCCGTCGGACCACGCCTACCCGACCCACTGGGAAGCCGACGTGGTGCTGCGTGACGGCGGCACCGCGCGCATCCGTCCCATCACCCCCGACGACGCGGGGCGCCTGGTCTCCTTCTACGAGCAGGTCTCCGACGAGTCGAAGTACTACCGCTTCTTCGCGCCCTACCCCCGCCTGTCCGACCGCGATGTGCACCGCTTCACCCACCACGACTACGTCGACCGGGTGGGCCTGGCGGCCACGGTGGGCGGCGAGTTCATCGCCACCGTCCGCTACGACCGCATCGACGAGCGCGGACTGCCCGCCAAGAGCCCCGGCGACGACCAGGCCGAGGTCGCCTTCCTCGTCCAGGACGCCCACCAGGGCCGCGGGGTGGCCTCCGCGCTGCTGGAGCACATCGCGGCCGTCGCCCGCGAGCGCGGCATCCGCCGCTTCGCCGCCGAGGTGCTGCCCGCCAACACCAAGATGATCAAGGTGTTCACGGACGCCGGCTACACCCAGAAGCGCACCTTCGAAGACGGCGTCGTCCGCCTGGAGTTCGGCCTGGAGCCCACCGAGCAGTCCATGGCCGTGATGCGCGGCCGGGAACAGCGCGCCGAGGCCCGCTCCGTCCAGCGCCTGCTCGCCCCCTCCTCCGTCGCCGTCATCGGCACCGGCCGCGCCCCCGGCGGCGTCGGCCGCACGGCCCTGCGCGGCCTGCTGGACTCCGGCTTCACCGGCCGGGTGTACGCGGTCAACCACGCCTTCCCCGAAGACACCGCCCGCCTGGACCCCGAGGGCGTCGAGGCCGTCCGCTCCGTCGGCGAGATCTCGGGCCCCGTCGACCTCGCGGTGATCGCGGTGCCCGCCGCCCACGTACCCGACGTCGTCCGCGACTGCGGCGAACACGGCGTCCAGGGCCTGCTCATCCTCTCCTCCGGATACGCCGAGGCAGGCCCGGAAGGCCGCGAGCGCCAGCGCGCCCTGCTGCAGCAGGCCCGCTCCTACGGCATGCGCCTGGTCGGCCCCAGCGCCTTCGGCCTGATCAACACCGCGCCCGCCGTCCGCCTCAACGCCTCCCTGGCCCCCCGGATGCCGGGCGCCGGGCGCATCGGCCTGTTCACCCAGTCCGGCGCCATCGGCATCGCCCTGCTCAGCGGCCTGGACCAGCGCGGCCCCGGCGATGGCGGCCTCGCCGGGATCTCGACCTTCGTCTCGGCGGGCAACCGCGCCGACGTCTCCGGCAACGACCTCCTGCAGTACTGGTACGAGGACCCGGCCACCGACGTCGCCATCCTCTACCTCGAATCCATCGGCAACCCCCGCAAGTTCACCCGCCTGGCCCGCCGCACCGCCGCCGTCAAGCCCGTCGTGGTCGCCAAGGGCGCCCGGCACAACGGCACCGCCCCGCCCGGCCACGCCGTCCCCACCACCCGCATCCCCGACAGCACGGTCGCCGCCCTGATGCGCCAGGCCGGCGTCATCCGCGTGGACACCGTCACCGAACTCATCGACGCCGGGCTGCTGCTGGCCTCCCAGCCGCTGCCCGCCGGCCCGCGCATCGCCATCCTCGGCAACTCCGAAGCCCTCGCCCTGCTCGCCTACGACGCCTGCCTGACCGACGGGCTGCGCCCGCTCACACCGCACGTCCTGCCCTCCTCGGCGAGCGAGGCGGACTTCCGTACGGCCCTGACCGAGGCCCTGGCGGGCAGCCACTGCGACGCCGTCGTCGTCACCGCCGTGCCCTGGGTGGGGGAGGAGAGGGCCCAGACCGCCGAGAGCGCGGCTCCCGGCGAAGGCGCGGCCCTGGCCGCAGCCCTGCGCCGGGCCGCCGCCGAGGCCCCCGGCAAGCCCGTGGTGGCCGCCCACCTGGCCATGGACGCCCTCGCCGCCGCCCTCGCGGCCCCCGCCGACGACGACAGCCCCCGCATCCCCGCCTACCCCGCCGCCGAGCGGGCGGTGCGCTCGCTGGCCGAGGCCGTGCGCTACGCCACCTGGCGTGGCCAGGCCGCCGAGCCCGGCCGGGTGCCCGAGTACGACGACATCCAGGAGGCCGCGGCGGGCGCCGACATCGACCGGCTCCTCCAGGAGCTGACCGCGGGCGCCGACCCGGCAGCGCCGCCCCGCTCCGTACCGCTGCCGCCCGACGACGCCCGCGCCCTGCTCGCCCGCTACGGCATCCCCGTACGCTCCGCGCTGCCCGCCCCCGACCCGGACGCCGCCGTGGCCGCGGCGGCCCGCCTGGGCTACCCCGTCGCCCTGAAGACCACCGCCCCGCACCTGCGCCACCGACCCGACCTCGGCGGGGTGCGCCTGGACCTGCCCGGCGAGAGCGAACTGCGCCGCGCCTATGCCGAGTTGACCGACTCCCTGGGCAAGCCCGAGGAGCTGCGCCCGGTCGTCCAGGCCATGGTGGCGCGCGGCGTGGACACCGTCATCCGCGCCGCCATCGACCCCGCGGCGGGCGCCGTGCTCTCCTTCGGCCTGTCCGGCGCCCCCTCCCAGCTGCTGGGCGATGTGACACACCGCCTCATCCCCGCCACCGACCGCGACGCCGCCGACCAGATCCGCTCCATCCGCAGCGCCCCGCTGCTGTTCGGCTGGCGCGGCTCCCAGCCGGTGGACACCGCCGCCCTCCAGGAGCTGCTGCTGCGCGTCTCCCGCCTGGTGGACGACCACCCCGAGGTGGTCGGCGTCGACCTGGAGCCCGTCGTCGTCGCCCCGCACGGCGCCTTCGTCCTCGGCGCCACCGTCCGCCTGGCCCGCCCGCCGGCCACCACCGACCTCGGCCCGCGCCGCCTGCCCGCCTACTGACGCCCCTGGGGCCGGGCGGGCGCGAAAGCCCGTACGAAGGCGATACGGGCGAGGCAGGCGGGGCCCGTACAGGCCGGTCGGCCCCTTAGGATGGATTCCATGGCTAAGACCGGTACGACCACCCAGGGGCTGCGCGCGGCGATCGAGCGCAGCGGCTACTACCCGGCCCTCGTGGCCGAAGCGGTGCAGGCCGCGGTCGGCGGCGAGCCGGTGGTGTCGTACCTGGTGCACCAGGAGACGACCTTCGACGCCAACGAGGTGCGCCGCCATGTCACGGTTCTGGTCCTGACCGGCACCCGCTTCATCGTCAGCCACACCGACGAGCAGGCCGCCGACGCCACCTCCCCCTCCCCGTACGCCACCACCTCCACCGAGTCCGTCAAGCTCGGCCGGATCTCCTCGGTGGTGCTCAGCCGGGTCGTCGCCAACCCCGAGTCCTACACCCCCGGGCAGCTGCCCCGCGAGGTCGTCCTCACCATCGGCTGGGGCGCCGTCTCCCGCCTGGACCTGGAGCCCGCCAGCTGCGGCGACCCCAACTGCGAGGCGGACCACGGCTATACGGGCTCCTCCACCGCCGACGACCTCTCGCTGCGCGTCAGCGAGGCCGGCGACGGGCCGGACACCGTGCGCCAGACCCTGGCCTTCGCCCAGGCGCTCTCCGAGGCCACCGCGGCCACGGCGGCCACCGGCACCGCCCGCTGATGGTCCACCCCGCCCCCGCCTGGCCCGACCCCGAACCGCTCGACCTGGCCACCGCCCCCGTGCCCCGGTACGGCACCGGCTCCCTGGCCGACCTGCTGCCCGCCGTCACCGCGGGCCAGGGCCTGCCCGGCATGTCCTCGGCCATGGAGCTGGCCCCCGCCGACCGCGTCTGCGTCTTCCTGATCGACGGCCTGGGCTGGGAGCTGCTGCGCGCCCACCCGGACGAGGCGCCGTTCTTGACCTCCCTGCTGGCCAGCTCGTTCAACAACACCGGCCGCCCGCTCACCGCCGGCTTCCCCTCCACCACCGCGACCTCGCTCGCCTCGGTCGGCACGGGGCTGCCGCCCGGTGCCCACGGCCTGCCCGGCTACACCTGCCAGGACCCGGCCACCGGCGAGCTGATGAACCAGCTGCGCTGGCAGCCCTGGACCGACCCGCACACCTGGCAGCCGTACCCGACCGTCTTCCAGCTGGCGGACGCCGCGGGCATCCGCACCTGCCAGGTCTCCTCGCCGAACTTCCAGCACACCCCGCTCACCAAGATCGCGCTGAGCGGAGGCACCTTCCACGGGCGGCTCTCCGGCGAGGACCGCATGGACCTGGCCGCTGCCCAGCTCGGCGCCGCCGACCGCACGCTGGTCTACACCTACTACTCCGAGGTCGACGGCAAGGGCCACCGCTTCGGCGTGGACTCCGACGCCTGGCGCGGCCAGCTGATGTACGTCGACCGCCTCGCGCAGCGCCTGGCCGAACAGCTCCCGCCGCGCTCGGCCCTCTACATCACCGCCGACCACGGCATGATCGACATTCCCTTCGACGCGGAGTCGCGCATCGACTTCGACGAGGACTGGGAACTGCGGGCCGGGGTGCGCCTGTTGGGCGGCGAGGGCCGCGCCCGGCACCTGTACGCCCACCCCGGCGCCGCCGCCGACGTGCTCGCGGTATGGCGCGAGGTCGTCGGGGAACATATGTGGGTAGCGAGCCGCGAAGAGGCCATCGCCGCCGGGTGGTTCGGTCCGCACATCGACGAGAGGGTCAGGGCCCGTATCGGCGACGTCGTCGCGGCCGCGCACGCCGACATGGTGATCGTGGCGAGCGAGACCGAGCCGCGGGAGTCCGCCATGGTGGGCATGCACGGCTCGATGACCCCCGTCGAGCAGCTCGTCCCCCTCCTCGAAGTCCGCACCTGACCCCGCTGTCTCTTCCCCCCACTGTTCGTACGAGCCCGAAAGGCCCGCAACTCCCCATGCCCGAGCTGGTGTTCTTCTCCGGAACGATGGACTGCGGAAAGAGCACCCTCGCTCTGCAGATCGAGCACAACCGCTCGGCCCGCGGACTGCAAGGGATGATCTACACCCGCAACGACCGCGCGGGACACGGCAAGCTCTCCTCCCGCCTCGGTCTGGTCACCGAAGCCGTCGAGGCCGCCGACGACCTGGACTTCTACGTCCACCTCGTCGGCCACCTCACCTCCGGCGGCCGGGTCGACTACGTCATCGTCGACGAGGCGCAGTTCCTGGCGCCCGCCCAGATCGACCAGCTCGCCCGCGTCGTGGACGACCTGGAGCTGGACGTCTTCGCGTTCGGCATCACCACCGACTTCCGCAGCAAGCTCTTCCCCGGCTCCCAGCGCCTGGTGGAGCTGGCCGACCGCATAGAGGTGCTCCAGGTGGAGGCGCTGTGCTGGTGCGGTGCCCGGGCCACCCACAACGCCCGTACCGTCGGCGGCCTGATGGTGGTCGAGGGCGCACAGGTCGTGGTCGGCGATGTCACCCCCGACGAGGCCGAGGTCGGCTACGAGGTGCTCTGCCGCCGGCACCACCGGCGCCGCCAGACCTCCGCCAGCGCACACGCCGCCGCGCTCTCCCCGGACGTCCTCCCCGTGGACTCGATGCGCTGATACGGGGCGCGGGGCCGGGCAGGCGCGCCACGGCCCCGGCCTGCGCCGCGCACCTACTGCTGCTGGATCACCGTGAAGACGGCGCCCTCCGGGTCGGAGACCGTGGCCAGGCGGCCGTGCGAGGAGTCCCGCGGCGGCCGCAGCACCTGCCCGCCCAGCTCCGTGACCCGGCGCGCGGCCGCGTCGGTGTCCGAGACGGCGAAGTACGTCATCCAGTGCGGCCCGCGGTCGCGCGGCAGCGCGCCGCCCACCCCGTGGATGCCGCCCACCGGCTGCCCCTTCAGATGCAGCGTGAGGTAGTCGAAGTCCGCCGAGACCACAGCCTCCGCCTCGAAGCCGAACACCGACTCGTAGAACTTCCCGACGCCGCTGGTCTCCCGCGTCACCAGCTCGTTCCACACCGGCGTCCCGTGCTCGCCGACCACCGCCGTACCGCTCATCGCCTTGCCCTGCCAGATGCCGAAGACGGCGCCCTGCGGGTCGGAGGCGATCGCCATCCGCCCCTCCTCGTCGGCGTCCAGCGGCCCGACGCCGACCGTGCCGCCGCAGCAGCGGATCTGCTCGGCGGTCGCGTCCGCGTCCTCACTGGCCAGGTACGTGGTCCAGGCGACCGGAAGATGGCGGTCGGAGGCCAGCTCACCGATCCCGGCCACCTCCCGTCCGCCCAGATACGCGCGGACGTACGGGCCGAAATGCTGCGGGCCCGGCCTGAACTCCCAGCCGAACAACGCACCGTAGAACTCCTGCGTCGCCGCCAGGCCGTGCACCATGAGACTCACCCAGCAGGGCGCACCGGGCGTCCGCCGAGTCGCTGCCTCGGTCGTCATCGTCACTCTCTCCTCGGACCATCGGGGTGGTGACCGTGCGGGACTGGGGCGCACAAAACGCCAGCTCCCGAGCAGATGCTCGCACCCCCCGACCTGCCGCGCGCCCCGGCCGCGCCGCTTTCCGCACGTCTCCGCAGGAGAATGCCCGATTTGATGTTTCGCTACCGTTTCAGCGCCGTAGTCGTCAGGTCCGGCTCCGCCGCAGGCAGGGCAGCCTGAGGGCTTCTTTACGTAGGAGTGCCTACGCAAGGATGTCACCCATGAATGCCATCATCACCGCTACCGAACTTGTGGGCGAGTCGGCGGGGGAGGCCCCGCCGGTCCTCCTGGACGTGCGCTGGCAGCTCGGCGGCCCGCCCGGCCGCCCCGAGTACGACAAGGGCCACCTCCCCGGCGCGGTCTATGTCGACCTCGACCGGGAACTGGCGGGCCCGGCCGGCCCCGCGGGCCGCCACCCGCTCCCGGACCTGGACGTCTTCGCCCGCGCCATGCGCCGGGCCGGGGTCCGCGCGCAGCGCCCGGTGGTCGTGTACGACGGCGGCCAGGGCTGGGCGGCGGCCCGCGCCTGGTGGCTGCTGCGCTGGGCGGGCCACCCCTCGGTCCGCGTCCTGGACGGCGGCCTCGCCGCCTGGACCGCGGCAGGCAACTCCCTGACCACGGACCTTCCCGCCCCCGAGCCCGGCGACTTCACACCCGCCCCCGGTGCGCTCCCGCTCCTGACGGCGAACGACGCGGCGGCGCTGGCCCGGCGGGGCGTGCTGCTGGACGCGCGGGCGGCGGAGCGCTACCGCGGCGAGGTCGAGCCGATCGACCGCGTCGGCGGCCACATCCCGGGCGCCCTGTCGGCCCCCACCTCGGAGAACGTGACGGCCGACGGCACCTTCCGCCCGGCCGCCGATCTCGCGGGCCGCTTCGCCGCACTGGGCGCGAAGCCGGGCGCCGAGGTCGGGGTGTACTGCGGCTCCGGCGTCTCCGGCGCCCACGAGGTCCTCGCCCTGGCGGTCGCGGGCGTCCCGGCCGCCCTGTACGTCGGCTCCTGGAGCGAGTGGTCCGCGGACCCGTCGCGCCCGGTGGCCACGGGAGGCGAGCCGGGCTGAGGGGACTGGGGAGGGAGGGGCCAGGCCACGCTTGCGCGGCCTGGCCCGGTGCGTACCGCTCAGTCCTGTTTCTTGCGCCGTGTCCCGAAGACGATCTCGTCCCAGCTCGGCACGGCAGCCCGCCGCCCGGGCCGGACCCCGTCCGCCTCGGCCTGGCGGTCGGTCACGCCCGTGAGCCGGTCCCGGTGCCCGGAGACCGCCCGCGGCATGAGCACGTCCGCGTACGCCGAACCGGCACCCGCGCTCGCCGCGGGGGCGGGCGGCTCCTCGGCCTCCGCCTCCTCGGCGGGTGCCTCGTCCGGCGGGGACTTGGCCGAATCCGGTACGACCATGTCGCCCCGGAAACTGGGCACCGCCTCCAGCAGGCTGGTCAGCGAGTCGCGTTCGCGCTCGCTGATGCCCTCCTCGGCGCGCGCCTCGCTCTCCTCGCCGCCCGCGGCGGCGCGCTCCGGGCCCGGCGTGGACTGCCGGTCCAGGGCGCGGTCCAGCGGCCGGTCGCGCGGCAGCCGCGCGATGCGGGGCACGAACGGGAAGCTGGGCTCGGGGGTGTCGTCGGTCTCGCCGATCAGCGCCCGCGCCTCGTCGTCCACGGCCTGGACGAGCCGCCGCGGCGGGTCGTAGGTCCAGCTCGCGGAGTGCGGTTCACCGGCGACGCCGTAGACCAGCAGCACCTCCCAGGTGCCGTCGTCCCTGCGCCAGGAGTCCCACTGCACGGTCTCCTTGTCGGCGCCGCGCAGCAGCAGCCGCTCGGAGACCGCCTCGCCCAGCTGCGGCCCCGTGTTCTCACCGGGCCGCCGTACGGGAGTCTTGCGGGCCCGCTCGGCCATGAACGCACGCTCGGCCAGGACAGGGCCCTCGAAGCGGCGCACGCGGTCCACGGGGATGCCGGCGAGCTGGGCGACCTCCTCCGCGGAGGCGCCGGCTCGTATACGCGCCTGGATGTCACGCGGGCGCAGGTGACTCTCGACTTCGATCTCGATCTGGCCGAGCCGCGCGCGGTCGTTGCGGACCGCGGCGCGCAGCCGCTCGTCGATCGGAAGCGTGTACTCGGTGCTGTCCGCAGCTTTGAGCACCAGCCGTGTGCCGTCGTTGGAGACGGCCACGACACGCAGTTCGGGCATGGGGACCTCCCGGGTGGTGCCTGCCGACGTCACGTGCGTCGCTGCTTCCGCTAGTCGAGTGTGGCCTGCCCGGGTGCAGCCTGCCACAACATTGCCGAGTTGCCCGGCGTGTCGGGGCTTGGCCCCGAAACGCCGTTATGACACGGTTACCTCTTCGCAACGCTCAGTGACCGTGTCGGTAGTCCTGTGCTCCAGTCACCCGTACCGAGCGGCGGCGCCCCGGGGCGAGTGCCGCCTTCAGGCCCCTCCCGTGGGTCCGGGCAGCCGGACGGGATACCGGGCCAGGGCTCGCCACAGTACTCCATTCGGGCCACTGAGGTGGACCCGCCGCGCCGCCGAAGTTGTGCGGGGGCAACGGAGTTGGGTCGCCTTGTCGACCTCTCTACCTTGGATTCGGGTGTCGAGGTTCACACAATCCCCAGAATCGGAACTACGGACTTCGCCCAAATGTCCCTAGTCCATGCAAGATGGATTGAAGGGGCGATCAAGGGCTGGAGATGGACGAGAAGAGCGAAAGCGCGACAAAGAAGAAGCAGCGGCGGATCGACCTCAGCGTGGCTCAGGTCGCCGGCAGCGCCCTCGCGGCCGCCGTCGCCGCCTTCCTCGCGGGCCAGCTCGGCGTGTACGGAACCATCATCGGTGCCGGTGTGGTGAGCGTGGTGGCCACCACCGGTGGCACGCTCTTCCAGCACCTCTTCCGTCGTACCGGCGAGCAGATCAAGGAAGCGACGGTCACCACGCGGCCCAAGCCGCGCAGCGCCTCCCGGCGCACGGGCACCCCACCGCACGGATCCACGATGGTGCTGCCCACGTTCGACAAGGACGGTGCCGAGGACGGGATCACTTCCGTGGCGGCGGCTACGGACAGTGACGGCGGCGGGCAGGGCCCGGCCACCGGCCACCGGCCGGGCCCCGACGCGGACCGAACACAGATGCTGCCGCAGGCCGACGAGACCCGGGTGCTGCGCCCGGACGGCACGGCCCCCGCGCCCCGGCCCACCGACAAGACCCAGATGGTGCCCCGGCTGGACGACCCGACCATGGCCCTGGGGCAGGCCTCGCCCCGCCCGGCCGGCGCCACGGCGCTGCCGCACGGCGCGGGCCAGGAGCCGGAAGAGATCAGCACGGCGACGTACGGCACCAAGTGGCGCGGCTGGAGGCGGGCGCTGATCCCGGCGGTGGTGGTCTTCGTGCTGGCGATGGGCATCATCACGGGCTACGAGCTGATCTCGGGACACACCGTGGACGGCAAGGAGAAGGGCACCTGGATCTCCAACGTCGGCAACCCCGGGGGTGGCGGCAAGAAGCAGGACCAGACCCCCTCCACCCCGCAGACCCCCTCGCCCGGCCACTCCACCGGCGAAGGGACCACCGGCGGCTCCGGCAAGCCGTCCCCCGACGCGAGTCCGTCCCCCGGTACGGACGGCGGTACGGGCGGCAAGACGCCCACTCCCTCGCCGAACCCGAGCGACTCGGGCAAGCCGGCCCCGACCCCCACGCCGACTCCGTCGCCGGACAAGTCCGGCAGCGCCGACGGCGGGACGGGGGCCGACGGCGGCGCCGGTGACAGCGGTGGCACCGGCAACAAGGGCGGCACCGACAGCGGCGGCGGCAGCGGCGACAACAAGGGCGGCGGTCAGCAGAAGCCCGAGGGGCAGCAGCAGGCGCCGGACCCGAAGTCCTCGTGACCCGCGGCAGGCTGTGACCTCCGGCCCCCGGCACCCGTGCCGGGGGCCGGAGCGTGTCACTCGCCCAGGACGCGCCGCAGATAGCCGTTGGCGAACAGCCGCTGCGGATCCAGCCGGTCGCGCACCGCGGCGAACTCCTCGAAGTGCGGGTACACACTGCGCAGGTACGCGGCGTCGCGGCCGTGCAGTTTGCCCCAGTGCGGGCGCCCGCCGCAGGCGGTCATGATCCGCTCGGCCGCCGTGAAGTAGGCGTGGTACGGGGTGCCCCGGTACATGTGCACCGCGATGTAGGCGGTGTCCCGCCCCGAGGCGGTGGACAGCCACATGCCGTCGGCGGGTGCGGTGCGCACCTCCACCGGGAAGCTGACCCGCAGGCCCGAGCGCTCGATCAGGGACCGCAGCTCGCGCAGCGCGCCGACGGCGGCCTCGCGCGGCACGGCGTACTCCATCTCCACGAAGCGCACCCGGCGCGGGGACGTGAAGACCTTGTAAGGGATGTCGGTGTAGGTACGGGCGGAGAGGGCGCGGCTGGAGACCTTGGCGATGCCGGGGATGGCGGCCGGTGCCGCCCGGCCCACCGAACAGGCCACCTGGAAGACGCCGTTGGACAGCAGCTCGTCCTCGATCCAGCCGCTGACCCTGCCGACCGGGGCCGCGGGGCCCTGGCTGCGGTTGTTGCGCTTGGTGTTGCAGTTGCCCGTGTGCGGGAACCAGTAGAACTCGAAGTGCTCGTTCTCGATGACGAGTTGATCGAATTCCTGCGTCACGCGGTCGAAGGGCATCGGTTCCTCGCGGGCCGTGAGCAGGAACTCCGGCTCCACGGCGAAGGTGACGGCCGTGATCACACCCAGTGCGCCGAGCCCGACCCGGGCGGCGGCGAAGACGTCCGCGTTGTGCGTGGCGGAGCAGGCCAGTACCGAGCCGTCGGCGGTGACCAGTTCGAGCCCGGTGATCTGGGCGGAGAGTGAGGCCGAGTCGCGGCCGGTGCCGTGGGTGCCGGTGCTGACGGCGCCGGCGACCGTCTGCTCCATGATGTCGCCCATGTTGGCCAGCGACAGCCCCTGGGAGGACAGTGCCCGGTTGAGGTGCTTGAGCGGGGTGCCGGCCGCGACGGTGACCGTGCCGGCGGCCCGGTCCAGCGCCAGGATGCCGGTCATCCCCTCGGGCCGTACCAGCAGCCCCTCGGTGGCGGCGGCCGCGGTGAAGGAGTGCCCCGTGCCGGCCGCCTTGACCGTCAGGCCCTCCTGCGCCGCGCTCCGCAGTGCGGCGGCCAACTCCTCGGCGGAGGTGGGCGATACGGTCCGTACAGGACGGGAAGTGACATTCCCCGCCCAGTTACGCCACCCGTGATCCGTTCTGATCGCTCTGCGTGTCCCGGTCGTCCCGGTCATCTGCGCCCATCCCCTCACGCTGCGCCGCCGGACCCAGCCGGCGGTATCCGAGGAACGCCACCGCCGCCGCGAGCACCCCCGCCACCATCGGCACCAAGTACCCCCGCCCGGCGCCGGCCGCGTCCACCACCCAGCCGGCGGCCGACGAGCCCAGTGCCACGCCGACCGCGAGCCCGGTGCTCGTCCAGGTCATGCCCTCGGTCAGCTTCGTGCGTGGTACGTGCTGCTCGACGAGGGCCATGGTGGTGACCATCGTCGGCGCGATGGACAGGCCCGCGACAAAGAGCGCCACGGCCAGGAGCGGAAGGTTCCCGACCAGTTGGAGCGGGATCATACTCACGGCCATCGCGCAGACTCCCACCACCCACCTGCGGGCGGCCAGGCCCTTGAAATGCAGCAGTCCGAAGACCACTCCGGCCAGACAGGACCCCAGCGCGTAGGTCGCCAGCACCAGGCTGGCGGCGGCCTTGTGGCCCTCCTCCTCGGCGAAGGCCACGGTCACCACGTCCACCGCGCCGAAGATCGCGCCGGTGGCGACGAACGTGGCCACCAGCACCTGCAGGCCCGGTGAGCGCAGCGCGGAGCCCTTGCTGTGGTGCTCGCGCGGGTGCGGCACCGGTTCGGTGGAGCGCTGTGCGGTCAGCCAGAAGACCCCGACGGCCAGGAAGACGGCCGCCAGCAGCGGACCGGCCTCGGGGAACCACGCCGTGGACAGCCCGATGGACAGGATCGGGCCGAAGATGAAGCAGGTCTCGTCGACGATCGACTCCCACGAGTACGCCGTGTGCAGCTCGCGCGGGGAGCCCCGGTAGATCTCCGCCCAGCGGGCCCGGATCATCGACCCCACGCTCGGTACGCACCCGGCGCAGGCGCCGAAGACGAACAGCGTCCAGTCCGGCCAGCCCTGCTGGGCGCTCAGCAGCAGACCGGCGATGGCGGCGAGGGAGATCAGCGTCGCCGGGCGCAGCACCCGGCGCTGCCCGTGCCGGTCCACCAGGCGGGAGACCTGCGGCCCCAGGGCGGCGGCGGACAGTGCCACCGTCGCCGAGAGCGCGCCGGCCAGCCCGTACCGGCCGGTCAGCTGGGAGACCATCGTGACGATGCCGATGCCGAGCATGGACAGCGTCATACGGCCGAAGAGTCCGGCGGCGGAGAACGACTTGGTGCCGGGGCGGCCGAATATGGCGCGGTAGGGACTGGGCAAGGAGGGCTCCGCCGGGGGTGGCGGCCGGGGCCGGGGGAAGGCGGCCGGGCCGGTAAGGGATGTGGGTGGCCGATACAGCTTACGGCCGTCCGGCGCGTCGGGGCCTCCGGTTTTCGGGCTGTCAGTGGGGGGTGGCAGGATCGATGGCATGCCCGAACAGTGCGATCCACACCCGTACGACGCCCTGCTGCTGCTGTCCTTCGGCGGTCCCGAGGGCCCGGACGACGTCGTCCCCTTCCTGGAGAACGTCACCCGCGGCCGGGGCATCCCCCGTGAGCGGCTCAAGGAGGTGGGTCAGCACTACTTCCTGTTCGGCGGCGTCAGCCCCATCAACGCCCAGAACAAAGAACTGCTCGCGGCCCTGCGCAAGGACTTCGCCGACCACGGCCTGGACCTTCCCGTCTACTGGGGCAACCGCAACTGGGCGCCGTATCTGACCGACACCCTGCGCGAGATGGTGCGCGACGGCCACCGCCGTATCGCGGTCCTGGCCACCAGCGCGTACGCCTCCTACAGCGGCTGTCGCCAGTACCGCGAGAATCTGGCCGATTCCCTGGCCGTACTGGAGCAGGAGGGCCTGCCCCTGCCGCAGGTGGACAAGCTGCGCCACTACTTCAACCACGCCGGTTTCGTACGCCCCATGATCGACGGCGTCCTCGCCTCGCTCGCCTCGCTCCCCGAGGACGTCCGCAGCGGCGCGCACATCGCCTTCACCACCCACTCCATCCCCACGGCCGCCGCCGACACCTCCGGCACCCCCGCCGACCACACCACCGGCGGCGAGGGCGGCGCGTATGTGGCCCAACACCTCGATGTGGCACGGGTGATCGCGCAGGCGGTGCGCGAGGAGACCGGCGTCGACCACCCCTGGCAGCTGGTGTACCAGTCCCGCAGCGGCGCCCCGCACATCCCCTGGCTGGAGCCCGACATCTGCGACCACCTGGAGCTGCTGCACGGCCAGGGCGTGCCCGCCGTCGTCATGGCCCCCATCGGCTTCGTCTCGGACCACATGGAGGTCAAGTACGACCTGGACACCGAGGCCAGCGCCAAGGCCGCCGAACTGGGCCTGCCCGTCGCCCGTTCCGCCACCGTCGGCGCCGACCCGCGCTTCGCCGCCGCCGTGCGCGACCTGATCCTGGAGCGCGCGGCCGGCGAGCGGGGGCGCTCCCCGGAGCGCTGCGCCCTGGGCGCCCTGGGCGCGAGCCACGACCTGTGCCCGGTCGGCTGCTGCCCGGCCCGCGCCCCGCGCCCGGCCGCCGCGGGCGAGGACTGGCAGGGAGCGCCGGCCCGCACCTGAGCGCGCCGCCGAGACCACCCGGACCCACGCGGTCCGTCCGTACGACCAAGGAGCACCGTGTCCGACCCGCTGAAGCCGTCCGCGTCCCTGGTGGCCGAACTCCTCGAACTGGCCCTGGAGGCCGCCCGCCGCGCGGGCGGGCTGCTGCGCGACGGTCGCCCCGCCGACCTGGGCGTGGCCGCCACGAAGTCCAGCCCCATCGACGTCGTCACCGAAATGGACATCGCCTCCGAGAAGCTGATCACCGGCTTCATCGGCGAACACCGGCCCGAGGACGGCTTCCTGGGGGAGGAGGGCGCCAGCGTCCAGGGCAGCAGCGGCGTGCGCTGGGTGATCGACCCGCTGGACGGCACGGTCAACTACCTTTACGGGCTGCCCTCCTGGGCCGTCTCCATCGCCGCCGAGCAGGACGGCGAGGCCCTCGTGGGCGTGGTCGCCGCACCGATGCGCGGCGAGACCTACCAGGCCGTCGTGGGCGGCGGTGCGTACGCCAACGGTGAGCCCGTGCGCTGCCGTCCCGCGCCGCCCCTGTCCCAGGCCCTGATCAGCACCGGCTTCGGCTATCTCGCCGAGCGCCGGGCCGCCCAGGCCGAGGTCGTGCGCACCCTGCTGCCCCAGGTCCGCGACATCCGCCGCGGCGGCTCGGCCGCCATCGACCTGTGCGACGTGGCCTGCGGCCGGCTCGACGGCTACTACGAGCGCGGGCTCAACCCGTGGGACATGGCGGCGGGCGACCTCATCGCCCGCGAGGCCGGCGCCCGCACCGGAGGCCGCCCCGGGCAGCGGCCCTCCCACGAACTGCTCGTGGCCGCCCCGCAGGAGACCTTCGACACCCTCCAGCCGCTGCTGGAGGACCTGGGCGCCTGGCACGACTGACGCGGCGCCGCGCGGCCCGCACCATGGCAAGAAACCGCGCCCGCGCGCGACAGCGCCCCGGCACCGTCCCTCCGAGAGCGGTGCCGGGGCGCCGGCGTGATGTGCGACCTCGCGTCAGGCGCTGGTGGTCGCGCCGATCTGCACTCCGTGGTCGGAAGCCAAGCGCAGCAGATCCTCCAGTTCTGCCTGCTCGACCTCGGCGAGGAAGTCGTCGCCCGCTTCGCGGGCCCGGTCCAGGTCGGCTTCGGTGTTCCTTATGCGCTGCAGAATGCCTGCGGTGAACGCGTCCATGGTGCGCCCCCTCGTCGTGGGTCGGTGGCACGGGGGTGTGCCGACGGGTGGGTCGATCACGGCGTGGTCCCTGCGGATGGATCGAGTCGCGGCATGCCGCTGCACAGGGCGTGATCTCGGGTGTGCAGTCGTCCTCCCCACGCCTGGCCTCAAGGAAACCTCAACCGGCTTACGAATCGCGGGAATCGGGCCTGCGACGGAGGGTGCGCACGGGCCCGCCACCCCGGCCCCAGCCCCTCTTACTGCCGGTTTATGGCTCTTCGGGGCAGGATGGATGTGCTGTCACAGCTCTGCGGACGGCTCAAAGATGTGGTGTGCCCCGTGCTGCGGGGTCGTGAGGAAGGACTAGCGACGTGCGTGTACTCGTCGTCGAGGACGAGCAGCTGCTCGCCGATGCTGTGGCCACCGGACTGCGCCGGGAGGCCATGGCCGTCGACGTGGTGTACGACGGCTCCGCCGCCCTGGAGCGCATCGAGATCAACGACTACGACGTCGTCGTCCTGGACCGGGACCTCCCGCTCGTCCACGGCGACGACGTCTGCCGCAAGATCGTCGAGATGGGCATCCCCACCCGCGTGCTGATGCTGACCGCCTCCGGCGATGTCAGCGACCGCGTGGAGGGCCTGGAGATCGGCGCGGACGATTACCTCCCCAAGCCGTTCGCCTTCACCGAACTGACCGCCCGCGTGCGCGCCCTGGGGCGCCGTACCACCGTCGCGCTTCCGCCCGTCCTGGAGCGGGCCGGCATCAAGCTCGACCCCAACCGCCGCGAGGTCTTCCGCGACGGCAAGGAGGTCCAGCTGGCGCCGAAGGAGTTCGCGGTGCTGGAGGTGCTCATGCGCAGCGAGGGCACGGTCGTCTCGGCCGAGCAGCTGCTGGAGAAGGCCTGGGACGAGAACACCGACCCGTTCACCAACGTCGTACGGGTCACGGTCATGACCCTGCGCCGCAAGCTGGGCGAGCCTCCGGTGATCGTCACCGTCCCCGGATCGGGCTACCGGATCTGACCGACGATGCCTGTCTTCTCCAAGGCGGCACCGCCGCCTCCTGCCGTCCCGCCCAAGCCCACCTGGGACCCCAAGCCGGCCCAGATCGTCCGGCCCTTCCCGTGGCTGCGCCCCACCATCCGGATAAGGCTCACGCTGCTGTACGGCGGCATGTTCCTGATGGCCGGGATCGTGCTGCTGACGATCATCTACATCCTGGCCGCGAACGCGATCACGCAGGGCAGCGGGCTGCCGTTCAAGATCACCGACGGGCAGTTCAAGTTCACCGAGAACACCTGCCCGCAGCTGGCGAACACCAACGGCACTCCCGACGCCTTCAACACCGCTCTGAACCACTGCCTCCAGAGCCAGCGCGCCGTGGCCCTCAACACCCTCCTCAACCGCTCCCTGATGGCTCTGGTCGGCCTCACGGTCGTCGCCTTCGCCTTCGGGTACGCGATGGCCGGCCGGGTGCTCTCGCCGCTGGGGCGGATCACCCGCACCGCGCAGCGGGTGGCCGGTTCCGACCTGCACCGCCGCATCGAGCTGGGCGGCCCGGACGACGAGCTCAAGGAGCTGGCGGACACCTTCGACGAGATGCTGGACCGCCTGGACCGCGCTTTCGAGTCGCAGCGGCGCTTCGTCGCCAACGCCTCGCACGAGCTGCGGACCCCCCTGGCGATCAACCGGACGCTGCTGGAGGTCCAGCTCGCCGACCCGGACGCATCCCCCGAGCTGACCCAGCTGGGCAAGACGCTGCTGGCGACCAACGAGCGCAGCGAGCAGCTGGTGGAGGGTCTGCTGCTGCTGGCCCGCAGCGAGAACAAGATCGTGGACAAGAAGCCGGTGGATCTGGCCGAGGTGGCCTCCCAGGCCGTGGACCAGGCCCGCACTGAGGCGCAGACCAAGGGCGTGGAGTTCAGGGGCGTACGCCAGCAGGCGTTCGTCCAGGGCAACGGCGTCCTGCTGGAGCGGATCGCGCTGAACCTGGTGCAGAACGCGGTGCGCTACAACGTGCCCGAGGAGGGCTGGGTGGAGGTCTCCACCGAGCCGCAGACCGGCTGCGCGGTGCTGGTGGTCTCCAACACGGGCCCGGTGGTCCCGGCCTATGAGGTGGAGAACATCTTCGAGCCCTTCAGACGGCTGCGTACCGAGCGCACCGGCAGCGACAAGGGTGTGGGTCTGGGCCTGTCCATCGTGCGGTCCGTGGTGCGGGCGCACGACGGCACCATCACCGCCGAGCCGCGCGAGGGCGGCGGCCTCGTGATGCGCGTCGTCCTGCCCCTGTGAGGCCCCCCCTACGGGCCGCCGCGGGACCTGACAGACCATGACGACACACGACAATCCCTGCGGGCTTGACGGAACGGGGGGCGGCCGTGGATCCTTCGCCAAGTTCGCTTTGCGCGGAATTCTCACGGTCCGCTCGCCGCCCGGAGTGTGTGTGATCGCTCACATGCGCGAATTTCCAGCCATCTACTCTCCGTGATCGGAACGGCCGGTGGAAAGCCGGGAAAATCCGGGTTTCCTGGTCCCTTGATCACGGGAAGTACACGAGATGGCGTGCGCGAGGTGCGACATTCGGACCGTGTACGGTCCTGATCGCCATCCAAACCGATCACCTCTTCAGGGGTGCGGTTGGGTGTCGATTGAGTAACAGACCTTGATGTGAGGCAAAATCTGCGCCTCAGGTCGGGCACAAGTCCGGCCTCCCACGCGTTACGTGCGCGGAAGACGCGGAAAAACACCGCATGGACCCAAGAGGGGGAGAGCGACATGGCTACGGATTACGACACCCCACGCAAGACCGATGACGACCTCAACGAGGACAGCATCGAAGAGCTGAAGTCGCGGCGGAACGACAAGTCCGCCTCGGCCGTCGACGTCGACGAGTTCGAGCAGGCCGAGGGCCTGGAACTCCCGGGCGCCGACCTCTCCAACGAGGAGCTCGCTGTCCGAGTGCTGCCCAAGCAGCAGGACGAGTTCACCTGCATGAGCTGCTTCCTGGTGCACCACCGCAGCCAGCTGGCCGCCGAGGACAAGAACGGCCAGCCGATCTGCCGCGACTGCGCGGCCTGAGGCAGGACCGGTCTACGCCGTGGCAGGCGTGAACCCGTTCCGTAAAGGACGCAAGGGCGCAAAGGGCCCGGCGGCAGGCGCACGCTCATACGAAGACAACGCGCCCGTGCCCGCCGACCCGCACGCCCTCCCCGCGGAGCGGACGACCGATGCATCGAAGGAGCGAGGCCGCGCGGCCTCGCTCGCGGCCGCTGTCGGCCGTGGTGCCCGCAAAGGCAGCCGCAGCGCCCGTACGGGCCTGGCGGTCATCGCCGACCGGATCATCGACAGCGCCCCGCGGATCCCCGTCCGCGACCTCGCGACGCTGCGCAGGCAGTTCCCCGGACTGACCCCCGAGGAACTGGCCGACAAGCTCGTCTCGGGGGCCGTCAAGGGCACCGCGAGCGTCGGTGCGGGCGTGGGTGCGGCGGCCATGCTGCCCGTACCACCCGCCATGCCGGCCGAGCTCACCGCCGAGGTCGTGGGGGTGGCCGCGGTGGAGATCAAGCTGATCGCCGAGCTCCACGAGGTCTACGGGCTGCGGCCGCCCGGCAATCTCAAACAGCGCTCCATGGCCTACCTCGGCTCCTGGACCGATGAGCGGGGCATCGACGTCACCAAGCCGGCGACGCTCAACGGGGCGCTCGGCGGGCAGATGAAGCGCGAACTGCGCCAGCAGATCATGAAGCGCACGCTGCGCAATCTGCCCAATCTCGCGCCGTTCATGATCGGTGCTGCCGTCGGCGCGTTCATGAACCGCCGCGACACCAAGAAACTCGCGGAGAAGATCCGCCACGACCTGCGGGCCCGGCAGGTGCCGTGGGACGCCCTCCCCGGACCCGGCACCGGCGCGATGCCGTGGGAGACCACCGGCAAGCCCGGACTCAACGCCTGACCCGGCAGCCCGACGCGGCGCCGTACGCACCGGCCTCAGGCCCGCTCGGCGCCCCTGTGCGGCCCTGACACGCCAGGACCGCACCCGTCCCGCCCCTCAGGCCCGTACGGACTCCAGCGCGGCCACCAGGCGCTTTGGCTCGCGGGTGGAGAGATACAGATACGGCGTGGGATCGGCGGGGTCGGTGATCTCCACGCGCACGGCCGTGCGCACATAGCTGCGCAGCAGCATGAAGGCGCGGGTGTCGGCCTTGTGGGTGCGCCAGGCCATCGCCTCCTCCTGGTCCAGCGCACGGGCCTCGCCCAGCGCCGTGAGGGGGATCTTCGCGTCCCCGGCGATCAGCGAGCCGGCCACCACGCGGATGCGGGCGGAGCCGTACGCGCTCACCGCGACCGCGGCCAGCGCCCCGCCGCCGATCAGTCCGCCCAGCATGGGCAGCGTGCCCAGGGGGAGCAGCATCAGGCCGCAGGCGATGCCGATGAGTGCGGCGATCAGCCACCAGGAGCGGGGCGCGGTGAGGCGTTCTTCGTACGACTGCATGGCTCCAGCTTGGCACGGGCGCGCGGCTCGGCTACGCGCGCGGGTAGGGTCTGCACTCGTGAGTGGACCAGAGGAACCCGCGACGCGGCTGACGCCCCCGCCCGACGCCGTCGCGCCGGTGCGGCACCCCGAGGCGCCCGCGCCCGGGGAACTGCTCGGCGCGCACTACGACCGGTGCTTCGGCTGCGGCGGCGCACAGGCGCACGGGCTGCACCTGGAGACGCGGGCCGGCGAGGGCGTGCGCGTCACGGCCGGGTTCACCGTCAAGGAGGCCCACCAGGGCGCTCCGGGCCTGGCGCACGGCGGCGTGCTGGCGGCGGCTCTGGACGAGACGCTGGGCTCGCTGAACTGGCTGCTGCGGGTCATCGCGGTGACCGGGCGGCTGGAGACGGACTTTCGCCGTCCGGTGCCCGTGGGCACGGTGCTGCACCTGGACGCCGAGGTGAAGGCGGTGCACGGGCGGAAGATCTACTCCAGTGCCGTGGGCCGGATAGGCGGCCCGGACGGTCCCGTCGCGGTGCGCGCGGACGCCGTCTTCATCGAGGTGAAGGTCGACCACTTCATCGACAACGGCAGGCCCCAGGAGATCCGGGCCGCTATGGCCGACCCCGACCAGCTCAAGCGAGCTCGTGCATTTGAGGTGAACCCGTGAGTCAGGTACGGAATCCGGTGGATGTGCTCATCCGGCGTCTGGACCCCGAGGTACCGATCCCCGCGTACGGGCACCCGGGGGACGCGGGGGCGGACCTGGTCACCACCGAGGCCGCCGAACTCGCCCCGGGCGAGCGGGCGGTGCTCCCCACCGGAGTCTCCCTCGCGCTCCCCGACGGGTACGCGGCTTTCGTGCATCCGCGCTCGGGGCTCGCGGCCCGCTGCGGAGTGGCGCTGGTGAATGCTCCCGGGACGGTGGATGCCGGGTACCGTGGGGAAATCAAGGTGATCGTGGTCAATCTGGATCCGCGCGAGAGCGTGCGGTTCGAGAGGTTCGACCGGATCGCCCAACTGGTCGTCCAGCAGGTCGAGAAGGTGCGCTTCCACGAGGTGGCGGAACTTCCCGGCTCGGCGCGGGCCGAGGGGGGATTCGGGTCCACCGGCGGTCATGCGGCGGTGGACGGCTCCACGGGCGGGAATGGATACGCATCGGTCGGTGCCGACCGGGAAGGACAGTGACGTGTTCGGACGTCGCAAGAAGAACGAGGCTCCTGAAGAGTCGGTTCAGGCAGCGGAGCTCGCCGATGACGCGACTTCGGACGAGATCGCGGACGGTGAGGACGAGCAGGAGCGTCTGAACCTGCCCCCGGCCCCGCGGCCGGACGGCCCCTGGGACGTCTCGGAGGTCAAGGAGCCCGGTGAGGGCCGGGTGGACCTGGGCGGACTGTTCGTGCCGGGCGTGGAGGGCATGGAGCTGCGGGTGGAGGTCGCCGGTGACGCGATCGTCGCGGCGACCGTGGTCCTGCAGGACAGCGCCGTGCAGCTGCAGGCCTTCGCCGCGCCCAAGAACGAGGGCATCTGGGGCGAGGTCCGCGAGGAGATCGCCTCCGGCATCACCCAGCAGGGCGGCGTGGTCGACGTGGTCGAGGGGCCGCTGGGCTGGGAGCTGCGCGCGCAGGTGCCCGTACAGCTGCCGGACGGGACCAACGGCGTGCAGGTCGTGCGCTTCGTCGGGGTCGACGGGCCGCGCTGGTTCCTGCGCGGTGTGATCTCCGGCCAGGGCGCGGTCCAGCCTGAGGCGGCCGGTGTGCTGGAGCAGATCTTCCGGGACGCGGTGGTCGTACGCGGCGAGTCGCCGATGGCGCCCCGCGACCCGATCGTCCTGAAGCTGCCGGAGGACGCGCAGATGGTGCCCGAGGGCGTCCAGCAGGACGTCGGCGGGGAGTCCCGCTTCGGCGGCGGTGTGGAGCGCCTGGAGCGCGGTCCGGAGATCACCGAGATCCGCTGACGGTGGCCGGGCCCGTATACCTGTAGTGCGCGGGCGCCGACCGAATTGCGCCGCCCGTGCGGCCGAATACGTACGGTCCGATGGGCCGCACTCCTTTTCGAGGAGTGCGGCCCATCGGCGTTTTTGCAGGTCAGAGCGGTAAGCGTATGGAATTCGTCAACGGTGCGCTAATGGCCGTAAGGGAGGCGTCAACGGCGGTCAATTGCGGTCGTGTTGGGGGTTTGCTCTAGAGGTCCGTTCCACCAAACCCACCTAGGAGCACACGATGGCCGACGTGGCCTTCGTCGTCACCACGATCGCGGTCTTCGCGTTGGTGGCTCTCGTCGCGAAGGGGGTGGCGAAGCTGTGACCATCGAGAACATCGTCGGTCTCGTCGTGGCCGTCGCCCTCCTCGGCTATCTCGTCCTCGCCCTTGTTTTCCCGGAGAGGTTCTGAGCAGCCACATGAGCCCCATCCTGGCAGGCGTGCTCCAGCTCATAGCGCTGATCGCTGCGCTGGCGTTGGCGTACCGCCCTCTTGGCGACTACATGGCCGCCATGTACAGCTCCCCCAAGCACCTTCGGGTGGAGAAGGTCATCTACCGCTGCGTCGGCGCCAACCCCGACGCCGAGATGCGCTGGCCCGCCTATCTGCGCGGCGTCCTGGCCTTCTCCGTGGTGGGCGTGCTCTTCCTGTACCTGCTCCAGCGCGTACAGGGCGGGCTGCCGCTGTCCTACGGCTTCTCCTCGATCAGCCCGGACCAGGCGTTCAACACCGCCGCGTCCTTCGTGGGCAACACCAACTGGCAGTCCTACAGCGGCGAGCAGGCCATGGGCCACGTCGTGCAGACCGCCGGCCTGGCCGTACAGAACTTCGTCTCGGCCGCCACCGGCATGGCCGTCGCCATCGCGCTCGTACGGGGCTTCGCCCGCTCGCGCACCGGCAACCTCGGCAACTTCTGGGCCGACCTGGTGCGCGGCACCGTACGCATCCTGGTCCCGATCGCCGTCGTCGGCGCGGTGATCCTGGTCGCCTGCGGCGCCATCCAGAACTTCTCCGGCGTGCACGAGGTCGGCCAGTTCATGGGCGGCTCGCAGCAGACCGGCGGCGGCGCCGTGGCCTCGCAGGAGGTCATCAAGGAGCTGGGCACCAACGGCGGCGGCTACTTCAACGCCAACTCCGCCCACCCCTTCGAGAACCCCAACGCCTTCGCCAACCTCTTCGAGATCTTCCTGATCCTGGTGATCCCGTTCTCGCTGACCCGCACCTTCGGCAAGCTCGTGGGGAACGTCAAGCAGGGGTACGCGATCCTGGCGACGATGGGCTTCATCTGGCTGGCCTTCTCCGCCCTGATGATGTGGACCGAGTTCGCGCACGGCGGCCCGGCGCTCCAGGCGGCGGGCGCGGCGATGGAGGGCAAGGAGAACCGCTTCGGGGTCGGCGGCTCGGCGATCTTCTCGGTCGCCACCACCCTGACCTCCACGGGCGCGGTCAACTCCTTCCACTCCTCTTTCACGGCCTTCGGCGGCGGCATCCAGCTGCTGGGCATGATGCTCGGCGAGATCGCCCCCGGCGGCGTCGGCTCCGGCCTGTACGGCATGCTCGTGATGGCCGTGATCGCGGTCTTCATCGCCGGCCTGATGGTGGGACGCACCCCCGAGTACCTCGGCAAGAAGATCGGCACCCGCGAGATCAAGCTCGCCGCGTGCTACATCCTCATCACGCCCACCCTCGTGCTCGGCTTCAGCGCCGTCTCGATGGTGCTGCCGGACGCGCTCGCCTCCATGCTCAACACCAAGGACCTGGGCGCCGGTTCGCACGGCTTCTCCGAGGTGCTGTACGCCTTCACCTCCGGCGCCAACAACAACGGCTCGGCCTTCGCGGGCCTGAACGCCAACACCCCCTGGTACAACACCACGATCGGCCTGGCCATCCTCCTGGGCCGTTTCCTGCCGATGGTGTTCGTGCTGGCGCTGGCCGGCTCGCTGGCCGAACAGAAGCCGATCCCGGAGACCGCGGGCACCCTGCGGACCGAGAAGCCGCTCTTCTCGGGGCTGCTGGTCGGCACGATCCTGATCATCACCGGTCTGACGTACTTCCCGGCGCTGGCCCTCGGCCCGATCGCGGAGGGACTGTCGTGACCACTCATGTAAAGCAAGAGGAGCCCGGCTCCATGTCCACCGTTACGCCAACTCGCGCTCCGCACCAGGACGTTCCCAGCGGGCACAAGCCGGAGGGCGACGGCCGCGTCGGCGGGGGCCTGTTCGACCCCAAGCAACTGGTCAAGTCGCTGCCCGACGCGATCCGCAAGCTCGACCCGCGGGTGATGGTCAAGTCGCCCGTGATGTTCGTGGTCGAGATCGGCTCCGTACTGACCACGATCTTCGCGATCAAGGACCCGGGGAACTGGTTCGGCTGGGCCATCACCCTCTGGCTGTGGCTGACCACGATCTTCGCCAACCTCGCCGAGGCGGTGGCCGAGGGCCGCGGCAAGGCGCAGGCCGACACCCTGCGCAAGGCCAAGACCGACACCGTGGCGCGCCGGCTGAACGGCGGCACCGAGGAGTCCGTGCCCGGCACCGAACTGCGCATCGGCGACCTGGTCGTGTGCGAGGCCGGCGACATCATCCCCGGCGACGGTGACGTGGTCGAGGGCGTCGCCTCCGTCGACGAGTCGGCCATCACGGGCGAGTCGGCGCCGGTCATCCGTGAGTCCGGCGGCGACCGGTCCGCGGTCACCGGCGGTACGAAGGTGCTCTCCGACCGCATCGTCATCAAGATCACGACGAAGCCGGGCGAGACCTTCATCGACCGGATGATCAACCTCGTCGAGGGCGCGGCCCGCCAGAAGACGCCCAACGAGATCGCGCTGAACATCCTTCTCGCGTCGCTGACCATCGTCTTCCTGCTGGCGGTCGTCACCCTCCAGCCGTTCGCGATCTACGCGGGCGCCGAGCAGCCGATGATCGTGCTGCTGGCCCTGCTGGTCTGCCTGATCCCCACCACCATCGGCGCGCTGCTCTCGGCGATCGGCATCGCCGGCATGGACCGCCTGGTGCAGCGCAACGTCCTGGCCATGTCCGGCAGGGCGGTCGAAGCCGCGGGCGATGTCTCCACGCTGCTGCTGGACAAGACCGGCACCATCACCCTGGGCAACCGCCAGGCCGCCGAGTTCGTGCCGGTCAAGGGCACCACGGCCGCCGAGGTCGCGGACGCCGCCCAGCTCTCCTCGCTCGCCGACGAGACGCCCGAGGGCCGCTCCATCGTCGTCCTGGCCAAGGAGAAGTACGGGCTGCGCGAGCGGCACCAGGGCGAGCTGGTGGACGCCGAGTGGGTGCCCTTCACCGCGCAGACCCGCATGTCGGGTGTGGATGTGGACGGGCGCAAGGTCCGCAAGGGCGCGACCGGTTCGGTCATGGCCTGGGTCAAGGAGCGCGGCGGCACCGTCGCCGAGGACGCCCAGCAGCTGACCGATGCCATCTCGCAGGCGGGCGGTACGCCGCTGCTGGTCGCACTGGAGGACGCGGACGGCGCCCGGGTCCTGGGCGTCATCCACCTCAAGGACGTCGTCAAGGACGGCATGCGCGAGCGGTTCGTCGAGCTGCGCAAGATGGGCATCAAGACCGTCATGATCACGGGTGACAACCCGCTGACGGCCAAGGCCATCGCCGATGAGGCGGGGGTGGACGACTTCCTGGCGGAGGCCACGCCCGAGGACAAGATGGCGCTCATCAAGCGCGAGCAGGCGGGCGGCAAGCTCGTCGCGATGACCGGTGACGGTACGAACGACGCACCGGCCCTCGCGCAGGCGGACGTGGGTGTGGCCATGAACACCGGCACCTCGGCCGCCAAGGAGGCCGGGAACATGGTGGACCTGGACTCCAACCCCACCAAGCTCATCGAGATCGTCGAGATCGGCAAGCAGCTGCTGATCACCCGCGGCGCGCTGACCACCTTCTCCATCGCCAACGACGTCGCCAAGTACTTCGCGATCATCCCGGCGATGTTCGCGGTGGCCTACCCGGGCCTGGACACCCTCAACATCATGCGGCTGTCCAGCCCCAACTCCGCGATCCTCTCGGCGATCATCTTCAACGCGCTGATCATCGTCGCGCTGGTGCCGCTGGCCCTGAAGGGCGTGCGCTACCGGCCGGTCAGCGCCGACAAGTTGCTGAGGCGCAACCTGGGCATCTACGGCCTGGGCGGGCTGATCGCCCCGTTCATCGGCATCAAGATCATCGACCTGCTCATCTCTCTGATCCCCGGGATCGGGTGACCCACCATGAACAACTCCGTACGCAGCAGCGCCCGACTCATCGGGGCAGGGCTGCGGGCCGTCCTCGTCCTGACCGTGGTCTGCGGTGTGATCTACCCGCTCGTCGTCACCGGCATCGCCCAGGCGGCCTTCCACAACAAGGCCAACGGCTCCGAGGTCGAGCACGACGGCAAGGTCGTCGGCTCCCGGCTCATCGGCCAGCGCTACGACAAGGGCGAGACGAAGAACGCCGACGGCACCACCACGCCCGTCCCGGACCTGAAGTTCTTCCAGCCGCGCCCCTCGGCGGGCCTGGGCAGCAATCAGGCCAACGAGGTCAACACCCAGTACGACCTCCAGGTCTCCGGCGCCAGCAACCTGGGCGCCTCCAACACCAACCTGATCAAGTCGGTCCAGGACCAGAAGAAGTGGGTCTCGCGCACCTACGGCGTGCCCGAGTCCCAGGTCCCCGCCGACGCGGTCACCTCCTCCGGCTCCGGCCTGGACCCGCACATCTCCCCGGCCTACGCCGAACTCCAGGTCGCCAAGGTCGCCCAGGAGAACCACCTGGACCGCGCCGAGGTCGCCCGGCTCGTCAAGGACCACACCGACGGCCGCCTCCTCGGCTTCATGGGCGAGCCCGTCGTCAACGTCCTCGAACTCAACATCGCCCTCAAGGACTTGACCACCAAGTCCTGATCCGCCTCCGGCACGCAGCGGCCCCCGGGAGACTTCTCCCGGGGGCCGCTGTGCGTGTGCGTGTGTGCGTCACCAGACGTCGCCGTCGCGCCAGTCGCAGGTGAGTGCGCCGGTGAGGTCCAGGGGGACGAGGTGGGAGAGGACGTGGATGCTGCCGTCCTCGTCCGCGGTGCGGCGGCGGCCGTGGGGGGTGAGGGTGAAGGTGGGGCCGTGCCAGAGGTGCCAGCCGCGGGAGGCGTAGAAGGCGGCGGCGTCGTCGGCGGCGCTGAGGGCTCCCAGGTCGTAGGCGGCGCGTACGGCCTTCTCCAGAGGGGTCATCAGGGCCGTGCCCACGCCCGTGCGCCGGTGGTCGGGGTGGACGCCGACGCCTTCGATGTAGCCGCAGCGCAGGGCGCGGCCGGCGTGGAGCATGCGACGCCGGACCACCGAGGCGTGGCCGATCAGCCGGCCCTCGTGCCAGGCCAGGGTGTGGAGGCCGCCCAGGGAGTGCTCCCAGTCCTCGTCGGTCATCTCGCCCTCGAAGACGACGTCCAGGAGGGCCCGCGCCGCCTTGAGGGTGGCCGCGTCCAGGTCGCAGGTGTGGGCGGTGCGTACCTCGGTCATGGCCGTCATCCTCGCAGGCCGGGGCGGGTGGGGCGAGGGGATTTCGCGGTGCGGGGGAGTGGGGTGGTGGTGTCAAGGCGGTGTCAGGGAAGGGGAGTTGATGTTGCGGGGGCGGGGCGGGGTCGGTTGCATAGGAGGCGTGAACAGCGATCTGCGCCACCAGGACCGGCCGCCTCATCGCGGCTCGCGGTGGGTGCCCGTCGCTGTCTGCGCGGTCCGGTAGTCGCGTTCGACCCGGCCACCGCCGCGGGCGTCGCGTACCTCTTCGCGCGACGCCCGCGTCCGCATGCGCGCCTGCGGGGCCCGAGCCCCGTGCGCAGGCCCGTCAATCTCCCGCCCTTCGCACGCCCGCCCCCGCCGTGGGGCTGCCGTGGCGTGCCCGTGAACCGGATGGATCATGTCTGAGTCCGACCTTGCCGCCTTTTCCGCAACGACCGTCCTCGTCACCGGAGCCACCTGCGGCATCGGCTGGGAAACCGCCCGGCACCTCGCCGGGCGCGGCGCCACCGTGCTCGTGCACGGCCGTACGCAAGCGGAGGCCGAGGATGCCGTCGGGCGGCTGGCGGCGGCCGGGGCCGAGCGCGGCCGGCTGCACCCGCTGGCCGCCGACTTCGCCCGCCTGGAGGAGGTCGAGCAGCTGGCCGCCCGCGTCGCCGCGGCGCACCCGCAGCTGGACGTGCTGGTCAACAACGCCGCGGTGGCGGCCCCCGAGCGGCACACCGTCACCGGCGACGGCAACGAGCTGTCCTTTCAGGTCAACTTCCTCGCCCACTACCTGCTCACCCACCTGCTGGAGGGCCCGCTGACCAGCGGCCCCGGCGGCCGCGTCGTGAACGTCTCCTCCTCGCTGCACCGCACCGCCTCCATCCAGTGGAACGACCCCCAGCGCGCCAAGCGCTACTCCCGGCTGGCGGCCTACGCCCAGTCGCAGCTGGCGCTCACCGTCTTCGCCGCCGACCCGCGGGTCACCGCCGTCAGCGTGCACCCCGGCATCTGCGACACCGCCCTGCTGCCCCTGTACGGCAACCAGGGTGCATCGGCCGCCGAGGGCGCGGCCCATGTCGTACGGCTGTGCGACCCGGCCGTCGAGATCGTCAACGGCGCCTACTACGACCGCGACCGGCGGATGGACCCCGCCCCGGCCGCGACCGAGGAGCGCACCGTCAAGCGGCTGACCAAGCTCGCCGACGCCCTGGTGGGCCAGGCCTGAAGGGAGCGGCGGCCGTGCGGCGGGGGTCCGGGGCGTCCGGGCTCCCGCCGTGCCGGTGCGGTGTGCGCGTCGTATACCAGAGTCGTCCATCAGAGTCGCGTCAAGACCTGACCTGAAGCCGCTACCTGCGCCTTTTGTCCGGATGTGCGGTCTGTAGGGTCGCAGCATGTTCACCAGGTCCATCCCGATGGGGACGGCCGACACGTAAGACAATGGGGCCATGGGACGCGGAACGCGCGGAAGACTCCGCATCTATCTGGGCGCGGCACCGGGCGTCGGCAAGACGTACTCGATGCTGTCCGAGGCACACCGGCGCGTGGAGCGCGGCACGGACGCCGTGGTGGCGTTCGTCGAGCACCACGACCGGCCCCGCACCGAGGTCATGCTGCACGGCCTGGAGCAGATCCAGCGCAAGGAGCTGGAGCACCGCGGCTCGGTCTTCACCGAAATGGACGTGGACGCCGTCCTGGAGCGCCGCCCCGCCGTCGCCCTGGTCGACGAGCTCGCCCACACCAACGTCCCCGGCTCCCGCAACGCCAAGCGCTGGCAGGACATCGAGGAGCTGCTGGAGGCCGGGATCGATGTGATCTCCACGGTCAACATCCAGCACCTGGAGTCGCTCGGCGACGTCGTGGAGTCGATAACGGGAGTGCGCCAGCGCGAGACCGTCCCCGACGAGGTGGTCCGGCGCGCCGACCAGATCGAGCTGGTCGACATGTCGCCCCAGGCGCTGCGCCGCCGCATGGCGCACGGCAACATCTACAAGCCCGACCGGGTCGACGCGGCGCTGTCCAACTACTTCCGGCCCGGCAACCTGACCGCGCTGCGCGAGCTGGCGCTGCTGTGGGTCGCCGACCGGGTGGACGAATACCTCCAGCAGTACCGCTCCGAGCACAGCGTCTCCAAGATCTGGGCCGGCCGCGAGCGCATCGTGGTCGGCCTCACCGGCGGCCCCGAGGGGCGCACACTGATCCGCCGCGCGGCCCGGATGGCGGCCAAGGGCTCGGGCAGCGAGGTGCTGGCCGTCTACATAGGGCGCAGCGACGGCCTGACCCCGGTCTCGCCCAAGGAACTCGCCGTCCAGCGCACCCTGGTGGAGGACCTGGGCGGCACCTTCCACCATGTGATCGGCGAGGACATACCCAACGCCCTGCTGGAGTTCGCACGCGGGGTGAACGCCACCCAGATCGTGCTGGGCTCCAGCCGCCGCAAGGCCTGGCAGTACATCTTCGGCCCCGGCGTCGGCGCCACCGTCGCCCGTGACTCCGGCCCCGACCTGGACGTGCACATCGTCACCCACGACGAGGTCGCCAAGGGACGCGGGCTGCCGGTGCCGCGCGGGGCCGCCCGGCTCGGCCGGTCCCGGATCATCGCCGGCTGGCTGGTGGGCGTCCTGGGCCCCGTACTGCTCACCCTGCTGCTGGCCAGCGTGGAGAACGGGCCGGGCCTGGCCAACGACGTCCTGCTCTTCCTCTTCATGACCGTGGTCGCCGCCCTGCTGGGCGGGCTGCTGCCGTCGCTGGCCTCCGCCGCCGTCGGCTCACTGCTGCTGAACTTCTTCTTCACCCCGCCCACCCACTCCATCACCATCGCCGACCCGAAGAACCTCGTCGCCATCGTGATCTTCTTCGCGGTCGCGGTGTCGGTGACCTCGGTGGTGGACCTGGCCGCCCGGCGCACCCACCAGGCCGCCCGGCTGCGCGCCGAGTCCGAGATCCTCTCCTTCCTCGCGGGCAGCGTGCTGCGCGGCGAGACGACCCTGGACGCCCTGCTGGAGCGGGTACGGGAGACCTTCGCGATGGACTCGGTCGCGCTGCTGGAACGCACCAGCGACGTCGACCCGTGGACGTGCGCGGGCCGGGTCGGCGACACCGAGCACACCCAGCCCATCCAGCGCCCCGAGGACGCCGACGTGGACATGCCGGTGGGCGACCACATGGCGCTGGCGCTGTCCGGGCGGGTGCTGCCCGCCGAGGACCGCCGGGTGCTGGCCGCCTTCGCCGCCCAGGCCGCCGTCGTACTGGACCGCCAGCGCCTGGTGGGCGAGGCGGAGCGGGCCCGCGAGCTGGCCGAGGGCAACCGCATCCGCACCGCCCTGCTGGCGGCCGTCAGCCACGATCTGCGCACCCCGCTGGCCGGCATCAAGGCCTCGGTGACCTCCCTGCGCTCGGACGACGTGGCCTGGTCCGAGGACGACGAGGCGGAGCTGCTGGCCGGCATCGAGGCCGGCGCGGACCGCCTGGACCACCTGGTGGGCAACCTCCTGGACATGTCCCGCCTGCAGACCGGCACGGTCACCCCGCTGATCCGCGAGATCGACCTGGACGAGGTCGTGCCGATGGCGCTGGGCGGCGTCCCCGAAGGCAGCGTCACCCTCGACATCCCCGAGGAACTGCCCATCGTCGCCGTCGACCCCGGGCTGCTGGAGCGCTCGGTGGCCAACCTCGTCGAGAACGCCGTCAAATACAGCCCCGAGGGCGCGAAGGTGCTGGTCGCCGCGAGCGCCCTGGGCGACCGCGTCGAGCTGCGCATCGTGGACCGCGGCCCCGGCGTCCCCGACAGCGCCAAGGACCGCATCTTCGAGCCCTTCCAGCGCTACGGCGACGCCCCGCGCGGCGCCGGTGTGGGCCTGGGCCTGGCGGTCGCCCGCGGTTTCGCGGAGTCCATGGGCGGCACGCTGGCCGCCGAGGACACCCCCGGCGGCGGCATGACGATGGTCCTCACGCTCCGGGCCGCGGCCGGCCGTCCGCCGGCCCGCCCGGACCTCCCCGCCCAGGCGACGACATGACCGTCGCCGCACCACTTCAGTTCCGTGGGCACGGCCCAGACCGTGCGACGCAGGAAAGGCAGGCCCGATGAACCGGGTGCTCGTGGTCGATGACGAGCCGCAGATCGTACGCGCCCTCGTGATCAATCTGAAGGCGCGCAAGTACGAAGTGGACGCCGCCCCCGACGGCGCCACCGCCCTCAAGCTGGCCGCCGCCCGCCACCCCGACGTGATCGTCCTGGACCTGGGCCTGCCCGACATGGACGGCGTCGAGGTGATCAAGGGCCTGCGCGGCTGGACGAGGGTGCCGATCCTGGTGCTCTCCGCGCGCCAGACCTCCGACGAGAAGGTCGAGGCGCTGGACGCGGGCGCCGACGACTACGTCACCAAGCCCTTCGGCATGGACGAGCTGCTGGCCCGGCTGCGCGCCGCGGTCCGCCGGGCCGAGCCGACCGGGCCCCAGGACGACGCGGTCGTCGTGGAGACCGACGGCTTCACCGTCGACCTGGCGGCCAAGAAGGTCAACCGCGGCGGCCGGGACGTGCGCCTGACGCCCACCGAGTGGCACCTGCTGGAGGTCCTGGTCCGCAACACCGGCCGCCTGGTCAGCCAGAAGCAGCTCCTCCAGGAGGTCTGGGGCCCCTCGTACGGCACCGAGACCAACTACCTGCGGGTCTACATGGCCCAGCTCCGCCGCAAGCTGGAGGCCGACCCCTCGCATCCGCGGCACTTCATTACCGAGCCGGGGATGGGGTACCGGTTCGAGCAGTGAGCGGCGCCGGGGACTGTCGGCCGGGGGTCCGGGGGTTGCCCCCGGGGGATGCGGCATCACGGAGCCGGGGATGGGGTCCCGGTTCGGGCAGTGAGGGCCTGGGGGCCGGGGGTGGTCCCACCGGTACGCTGGGTTCATGAGTGCTGGGACCCGATCCGAGAAGCCGGCCGGCCGTTTCCGGCGGATGCTCGACAGGCTGTCCTCCTCCGAGGAGGAGCTTCAGTCCGCCGAGCTGCAGCAGGACACGCAAGCGACGGGCTGCACGCGCATCTGCGACTGCGACGACCGTCAGATAGTCAAGGTCACCGGCACCCTGCGGCATGTCACGCTGCGGCCGCGCGCCGGTGTACCCGCGCTGGAGGCGGAGCTGTTCGACGGCTCCGCCGCACTGGACGTCGTATGGCTGGGCCGCCGCTCCATCGTCGGCATAGAGCCGGGCCGTAAGCTCATCGCCTCGGGCCGGATCTCCATGAGTCACGGACGCCGGGTGCTCTTCAATCCCAAGTACGAACTCCGACCGCTCGGACAGGAGTAGCCGGTGACGTCCCACGACAAACCGACCACCAACGAAAGCCAGGAGCCGGACGAGGCGACGGGCAGAGCCGTCACCGAAGCGGCCCTGTTCGAGGCGTTCGGCGGCGTACGCGGCATGGTGGAGACCGTTCTCCCCGGCCTGCTGTTCGTCACGATCTTCACCATCAACAAGGACCTGCACGTCTCGGCGATCGCGGCGCTGGCCGTCTCGCTGGTGCTGGGCGTGATCCGCCTGGTGCGCAAGGACACCGTCAAGCACGCCTTCAGCGGCGTCTTCGGCGTGGCCTTCGGCGTGATCTTCGCGATGATGACCGGCAACGCCAAGGACTTCTATCTGCCGGGCATGCTCTACACCCTCGGCCTGGGCGTGGCCTACATCGTCACCACGCTCGCCGGGGCCCCGCTGATCGGCCTGATCCTGGGCCCGGTGTTCAAGGAGAACCTCTCCTGGCGCACCCGCAACCCCGGCCGCAAGAAGGCCTACGCCAAGGCCAGCTGGGCCTGGGGCCTGATCCTGCTGGGCAAGTGCGCGATCCTCTTCCCGCTGTACTGGTGGGCCGACACCACCCAGCTGGGCTGGGTGCTGATCGCGCTGAAGATCCCGCCGTTCCTGCTGGCGGTCTGGCTCACCTGGGTCTTCCTGGCCAAGGCCCCGCCGCCCATCGACGTCTTCGCGGAGATGGAGGCGGAGGAGAAGGCCCGCGAGGAGCGCGAGCAGGAGCTCAAGCGCGAGCGCGAGGTGCTTGAGGAGACCGCCGCAGACCTGGGCCAGGACATCACGGCGCAGGCCGCCGCCGAGGCCGCGCCGCAGGACGGCCCGCGGCACCGCCGCTGAGCGCGCACACAAAGGGCGGGGCCCGGAACCACACGGTTCCGGGCCCCGCCCCTTCGCGTCGCCTGCCCGCTAGCCGGCGTCCTCGCGGCGTACCGACAGCAGGTCCTCCAGCTGCTCCTCGCGCGACTGGGCGGCCACGAACAGCAGCTCGTCGCCCGCCTCCAGCGCGTCGTCCTTGCTGGGGGTGAGCACGCGGGTGCCGCGGATGATCGTCACCAGCGAGGTGTCCTCGGGCCACTGCACATCGCCGACCCGGGTGCCGGCCAGCGCCGCCTCCGGGGGCAGCGTCAGCTCGACGAGGTTGGCGTCGCCGTGGCTGAAGCGCAGCAGCCGTACGAGATCGCCGACGCTCACCGCCTCCTCGACCAGGGCCGACATCAGGCGCGGGGTGGAGACGGCGACGTCCACGCCCCAGGCCTCGTTGAACAGCCACTCGTTCTTGGGGTTGTTGACGCGGGCGACCACCCGCGGGACCCCGTACTCGGTCTTGGCCAGCAGCGAGACGACGAGGTTGACCTTGTCGTCGCCGGTCGCCGCGATGACGACGTTGCAGCGCTGCAACGCGGCCTCGTCCAGCGAGGTGATCTCGCAGGCGTCCGCCAGCAGCCACTCGGCCTGCGGCACCCGCTCCACCGAGATGGCGGTGGGCGCCTTGTCGATGAGCAGGATCTCGTGACCGTTTTCGAGCAGTTCGCCCGCGATGGAACGGCCCACCGCGCCCGCGCCCGCAATTGCGACCCTCATGCGTGCGCCTCCTCGGGCCCTTCGGCGAATGCCGCCTCTACCTTTTCGACGTCGTCGGTGCGCATCATCACGTGCACCAGATCGCCTTCCTGCAGCACGGTCTGGGAGGTCGGCAGCATCGCCTCGCCCAGCCGGGTGAGGAAGGCGACGCGTACGCCCGTCTCGTCCTGCAGCTTGCTGACCTTGTGCCCCACCCAGGCCTGGGAGGTGGCCACCTCGGCGAGCTGTACGCCGCCGCTGGGGTCGCGCCACAGCGGCTCGGAGCCCGACGGCAGCAGCCGGCGCAGCATCTGGTCCGCGGTCCAGCGCACGGTGGCGACGGTCGGGATGCCCAGGCGCTGGTAGACCTCGGCGCGGCGCGGGTCGTAGATACGGGCCGCCACGTTCTCCACGCCGAACATCTCGCGGGCCACCCGGGCCGCGATGATGTTGGAGTTGTCGCCGCTGGAGACGGCGGCGAAGGCGCCCGCCTCCTCGATCCCGGCCTCGCGCAGCGTGTCCTGGTCGAAGCCGACGCCGGTGACCCGGCGGCCGCTGAAGGAGGAGCCCAGGCGCCGGAAGGCGGTGGGGTCCTGATCGACCACCGCGATCGTGTGACCCTGGGCCTCCAGGGTCTGCGCGAGCTGGGAGCCCACGCGCCCGCAGCCCATGATGACGATGTGCACGTCCCTACCCCGCACTCCTCGAAGACCTGCTGGCCTGTGTAAACGCCTTACTCATGACTCTCTCTCGGCTCACCGGGAACACGTTGCGGGTATTTTCGGCGCACCGGACACCGTGCCGCGGGTGCGTCCCGCCCACGAGCCTAAGCGGCGACGGGGACGTTTCCCCTGTCCGCGCCGGAGTCCACCGTATCTGCAACGCTCCGGACCCCGTCGTCGGCACCTGGCGTACCGGCCCGGTGCCGGGCCCGTAACCGGGGGCCGGGCCCGGCTCGTGGTGCGGTGAGGCCGGGCCGGTGACAGCCTGAAGGAGGGCCGCTGTGCTGTTGCGGTGCCGCCCGCGGCGGGCTGTGCCGCGGGTTGCCGCAGTGGGCGCGCTCCTCGACACCCGGCTTTCGGCAAGGAGTCCCGCGCATGCCGTACACCTTCGACCTGACCGCCAAGGCCCTGGAAGAGCTCCGGCGCCCGCGCCCCTACCCCGCCATCTCCCTGCTGCTGCCCACCCACCGTCGGGCGCCGGACAACGCTCAGGACGCGATCCGGCTGCGCAACCTGCTGGCCGAGGCCAAGAAGCGGCTCGCGCAGGACGAGCGGGTGACGCGTGAGGTACGGGCGGACGTGGAGCGCCAACTGGACGCCGCGGTGGCCGACTTGGATCTGTCGCACGCCACCGAGGGCACCCTGGTGCTGGCCGCGCCCGGCGAGCACCAGGTCTGGCAGCTGCCCACCGCCGTTCCCGAGCGCCTGGTGATCGCCGAGACCTTCCTCACCCGCAACCTGGTCGCCTCCTGGCTCCAGGACCGGCCGTACTGGGCGCTGGTCATCTCCGAGGAGCGGTCGAGGCTGTGGCAGGGCGCGGGCGAGAGCCTCCACGAGAGCGAGGCCCACGGCTTCCCCGCCGCACCGGAGATCCCCGACCCGCAGGACGCCGAGCCGGGGGCCAACTTCGGCAACCACCCCAGCCCGTACCGCGAGGAGCGGCTGCGCCAGTACCTGCGCTCCCTGGACGACAAACTCTCCGCGGCGCTCAAGGGCGCCCCGGCCCCCGTCCACCTGGTCGGCCTGGAGAGCACGCTGCACGCCTTCGAGGGGCTCTCGCGCAACACGCGGCACCTGGCCACCCATGTCGCGCGCGGCGGCTGCGGCAAGGCGCCCGCGCACGAGCTGGCCGAACTGCTGCGGCCGGCCCGCCGGGCGCATGCCGCCGCCCGGCAGGAGCAGGCCCTGGCGCGCCTGCGGGACGCGCTGGGCGCCCGCCGCTTCGCCGCGGCGCCCGCCGAGGTGTGGGAGGCGGTGCACCAGGGGCGGGCCGCGCTGCTGCTGGTCGAGGAGAGCCTGCAGATCACGGCCGTGCCCGACGGAGCCCGGCTGCTCCCGGCCGATGCGCCCGATACCCCCGGCGCCCAGGAGGACGTGATCGACACCCTCGTGGAGAGCGCGCTCGGCACCGACGCCGAGGTCGTCTTCGTTGCCGACGGGGCGCTGGCCGACCACGGAGGGACCGCCGCGGTGCTGCGCTACTGACGTCGCGCCGGGGCGGGGCGAGCGGCGGCTGCCCCGGATGCGCCGAAACCGCCGCCGATGTCCCACCGGCCCCGAATTTCCCCCGGTGAAACCCTCAACTAGGTGCGTACATCTGCCCGATGAGGCACCCTACGAACCGTGTCCACTCTGCCTTCGCAGCCGCAGCACCCTCAACACCGGCCGCCCGCGCCCCACATGGTGGTCTGCGGCGACGACGCGCTCGCCCACCGCCTGGCCGCCGAGCTGACCGAGGTCTACGGCGAGCGGGTCACCCTGGTCGTGCCCTCGGCGCGCGAGCCGCAGCGCCCCCTGGTCCCGCCGCCGCTGCGCGGGCTGAACCGCGCCACCGCGCTGCTGGGCCGGGTCTCGGCGGCGGTCTCCCGTACGGCCGTGCTCCCGCCCGTGGAGGGCGGCGAGGGCAACGGGCAGCAGGCCAACGGCGAGACGGGGCCGCAGGGCAACGGCGCGCGCCGCCCGCCCGCCGGGCAGCTGCGGGTCCTAGTGGCGCCGGAGGCCGACGACGAGGCGCTGACCGCGGCGGGCGTGTGCGAGGCCGGGGCGCTCGCGCTGGTCTATGACGACGACGAGGCCAACATCCACGCCGCGCTGCGCGCCCGCCGCCTCAACCCCTGCCTGCGGCTGGTCATCCGCCTCTACAACCGCAAACTCGGCCAGTACCTGGAGGACCTGCTGGACCAGGCGGCGGCCGTCGCCACCCCCGACGAGGGCCAGGGCGCGGCCGTCGACGCCTCGACCACCGTGCTCTCCGACGCCGACACCGTCGCGCCCGGCCTGGTGGCCACCGCCGTCGCCGGCACCAGCAAGGTCATCGAGGCCGACGGGCTGCTGCTGCGCGCCGTGGACCGCACCCCGCCCGCCCCCGACCGGGTCGCCGACCCGGGCCTGGCCACCCTGGCGCTGCTGTCCGCCACCGTCAACGACCCGGCGGGCGCCGAGGGTTCGGCCGTCAGCGGCGACGGGCCCACCCTGCTGCCCACCGACGAACTGGCCGCCACCGCGGCGGGCTGCCAGGCCGTCGTCCTGGAGACCGTCACCTACCGCGGGCGGCCGCTGCGCGGCGGCGGCCTGGGCAGCGCCGGCATTCCGCTGCGCCAGCTCTTCTCGCGCCGGCTGCGCTGGTCGATCGCCGGAGTGGTCGCCACGGTCCTGCTGCTGACCGTCACCTCCTTCCTCACCACCGACATCACCCCCGTACACGCCGCCTACCTCGCCCTGCTGGACCTCTTCGCCATCAACGAACCGGCCGTCGAGGAGCCGGTGGCCCGCAAGCTGATCCAGCTGCTGTCCGGGCTGCTGGGGCTGCTGCTGATGCCGGTCATGGTCGCCGCGGTCCTGGAGGGCCTGGGCACCTTCCGCAACGGCACCGCGCTGCGCCGCCCGCCGCGCGGCCTGTCGGGCCATGTCGTCCTGCTGGGCCTGGGCAAGGTCGGCACCCGCGTACTGGCCCGGCTGCACGAGATGGGTATACCGGTGGTGTGCGTGGAGGCCGACCCGGAGGCGCGCGGTGTCGCGCTGGCCAGGCGGCTGCGGGTGCCCACCGTCCTGGGCGATGTCACCCAAGAAGGCGTCCTGGAGGCCGCCAAGATCGGCCGGGCCCGCATCCTGCTCGCCCTGACCAGCGCGGACAGTACGAATCTGGAGGCCGCGCTGTACGCCAGGTCGCTCAAGCCGCGGCTGCGGGTGACCCTGCGCCTGTTCGACGACCGCTTCGCCACCGCCGTCTACCGCACCCTGCGCACCGCCCACCCGCACGCCCTGACCCGCAGCCGCAGCGTCAGCTTCCTGGCCGCGCCCGCCTTCGCCGGCGCGATGATGGGCCGGCAGATCCTGGGCGCCATCCCCGTCGAGCGCCGGGTGCTGCTCTTCGCGCGGGTGGAGGTACGCGGCCACGCCGACCTGGAGGGCCGCACCATCGGCGAGGTCTTCCGCGCCGGGCGGGTGCGCGTGCTGGCGGTGGCCTGCGAGCAGCCGGCCGCGGCGCCCGCCTCCCGTACGGACCGGGGTGAGCGTACGGAGCGCGGTGAGCGTACGGACCGCGCCGAGGCCAGGGAGCCCGCGCCCGCCCGTCTGGCCAAGGACCTGGGGCCCGATTACGTCCTGCGCCCCCAGGACCGCGTCCTGGTGGCCGCCACCCGCCAGGGCCTGGGCGACCTGCTGGGCCGCAGGTCGCGGGCGGCGGCCGATGCCCCGGCGCCGCAGCAGGTGCCCGAGCGGTGGGACTGACGCGATTGACGGTCGGCCGTGTG
The DNA here is from genome assembly GCF_058245575.1 of Streptomyces sp. UF-297. Classification (NCBI taxonomy): domain Bacteria; kingdom Bacillati; phylum Actinomycetota; class Actinomycetes; order Kitasatosporales; family Streptomycetaceae; genus Streptomyces; species Streptomyces sp. UF-297. Next base: position 58,970 of record NZ_JBSIBZ010000011.1, read on the forward strand.
CCTGCGGCATCCTGGAAGGCCGTCGTCCCGTCCGGACGGCGGCCGCCGCACGCCGGCGGCGGACAGCGGCCCGAGGAGAACCAGCAGTGCAGCGCGGCGGGATATCCAGCCAGTACCTCCAGGTCTACGCCTCGCTTTTGGCCGAGGTCTCCGAGACCGGACGGCTGCCGCGCCGCCACGAACTGGACGCGCTGCGCGACCTGGGCGAGCGCGCCGCCGAGGGCGGGCACGGGCTGCGCGAACTGGTCGGGATCTTCCTGGGGGAGACCCGCCGGGTGTGGGGCGAGCTGCCGGGCGTGGCCAAGGCCGCCGGTGCCGCCGAGCGGGCCCGTATGGGCGACGCGGTGCTCGGCGCCGTGGACGCGGCCATCGCCGCCCTGGGCGAGGGCCACGAGCGCGCCCAGCGCCTGGCCGTACGCCAGGAGGAGGCCGCCCGCCGCGAGTTCGTCGACGACCTGCTGTACGGGCGCAGCGACCTGGGGCGGCTGGCCGAGCGCGCCGAGCGCTTCGGGCTGCGCCTGGCCCACGAGCACGCCGTCGCCGTCGCCGAGGGGGACGAGCCCTTCGACGACATCCACCCCGTCGCCCGCCGGGTCGAGCGCGAGCTGATCGGCCGCTTCGGCGACCGCGATGTGCTGATCGCCACCAAGGAGGGCCGGCTGGTGTGCGTCGGCGCCAGCAGCGAGCGCGCGGTCCTGGACGCCTTCGCCAAGTACGCCCAGTGGCCCGACGTCGGGCAGCGCGGCGCCAGCCGGGTGGCCATCGGCCGGGCCCACTCCGGCGCCGGGGGAGTGGTGCGCTCCTACGAGGAGGCGCTGGGCGCCCTGGAGCTGGCCGAGCAACTGGAGCTGACCGAGCCGGTGCTGCGCGCCTCGGACCTGCTGGTCTTCCCCGTACTGCTGCGGGACCGGGCGGCCATGGCCGACCTGGTGGGCACCGTGCTGGGCCCGCTGACGCAGTCCCGTGGCGGCGCGGGGCCGCTGCTGGAGACGATCGGCGCCTGCGCGGCCGCCGGGTACGTCAACGCGGAGGCGGCCCGCCGTCTCAAGGTCAGCGTGCGCACCCTGTCCTACCGACTGGAGCGGATCAAGTTCCTCACCGGTTACGACCCCTCCGACGGGCTGCAGCGCTTCACCCTGGAGACCGCCGCGATGGGCGCACGGCTGCTGGGGTGGCCCGACAAGCCGCTGTGACCGCGCTCCGGTGCTGTCCGGAGCGAGATGGTGGGCCGTTAACAGGCCATTAGGAACGCGTAAAGATTGCCGGGATCCGGCAATGTGCGGACCGCCCCCGTGATGCCACCATCAAGGCACACCAGCCGCAGGAAGATCACGAAACGGGGGAACGGACCATGGGCGATTTTCTGCGCGCCGCGCTCTCCTTCCCCGCCGCGCTGTTCAGCTTCGCGCTAGTGATCATGGCGGCGTACTGGCTGCTGGTGCTGATCGGCGGAGTGAGCGCCGACATCCTCGACGGGGGTGAGGGTGTCGAGGCGGGGTCCGCCGAGACGGCCGGGCTGCCGGTGACCGTCACGCTCTCGCTGGGCATCCTCATTGCCTGGTTCGTGAGCCTGGCCGGCGCCGCGCTCACCGAGAGCCTCCCGCTGCGTGCCGCGGCCCTGGCGCTCGCGCTGCTGGCCGCCTGGGGCGGCACCCGCGTCGCCCTGCGGCTGGCCCGGCGCATGCTGCCTCCTGAACGGGTCGCCTCGCGCGAGGACTTCGTGGGCCGGGTGTGCGTCATCCGCACCGGCCGCGTGGACACCGGCTTCGGCCAGGCCGAGGTCACGGCCGAGGACGGCTCCACCGCCGTCGTCCAGGTCCGCACCGACGAGACCGGCCTGGCCGCGGGCAGCTCCGCGCTGATCTTCGACTACGACTCCGAGGGCGAGTTCTTCCGCGTGGCGCGCTTCGACGCCGTACTGGACCCGTACCGCCCCGGCGGCCCAGCGCTCTAGGCGGGCTGAGGGCCCGCGCCGTAGTCAGCAACTTTTCGAACTGACCCAGGGATTCACCCATGGATGCCATCACCGTAGGAATCGGCGTGACCATCGCCGTCGTCGTACTGGTCGTGCTCGTGGCGCTGTTCGCGCTCACCCGCCTGTACCGCAAGGTCCACCAGGGCCAGGCGCTGATCGTCTCCAAGTACCGCAAGGTCGATGTCACCTTCACCGGCGCCGTCGTCCTGCCGGTGCTGCACAAGGCCGAGGTCATGGACATCTCGGTGAAGACCATCGAGATCGGCCGCACCGGCAACGAGGGCCTGATCTGCCAGGACAACATCCGCGCCGACATCCGCATCGCCTTCTTCGTACGCGTCAACAAGACCCGCGAGGACGTCGTCAAGGTCGCCCAGGCCATCGGTACCGCCCGCGCCAGCGACGAGCGCACTCTGCAGGAGCTGTTCAACGCGAAGTTCTCCGAGGCCCTGAAGACCGTCGGCAAGCAGCTGGACTTCCAGGACCTCTACACCAAGCGGGACGAGTTCCGGGACCGGATCATCGCCGTCATCGGCACCGACCTCAACGGCTACAGCCTGGAGGACGCGGCGATCGACTACCTGGAGCAGACGCCGCTGGACCAGCTGGACGGCGACAACATCCTCGACGCGCAGGGCATCCGCAAGATCACCGAACTGACGGCGATCGAGCACGTGCGCACCAATGAGTACCAGCGCCACGAGGAGAAGGAGATCACCCGGCAGAACGTGGACGCCCGCGAGGCCGTCCTGGAGCTGGAGCGCCGGCAGGCGGACGCCGAGATCAAGCAGAAGCGCGAGATCGAGACCGTACGGGCCCGCGAGGAGGCCGAGACCGCGCGCGTGCAGGCCGAGGAGCGGCTGCGCTCGCACTCCGCGCACCTGAAGACCGAGGAATCGCTCGGCATCCAGAACGAGAACCGCGAGCGGGAGATCGCGGTGGCCGCCAAGAACCGCGAGCGGGTCATCGCCATCGAGAACGAGCGCATCGAGAAGGACCGCCTCCTGGAGGTCATCGCCCGCGAGCGGGAGACCCAGCTGGTGCGGATCGCCGCCGACAAGGAGGTCGAGGCGGAGAAGCGCGAGATCGCCGACGTCGTACGCGAGCGGATCGCCGTCGAGAAGACCGTCGCCGCCCAGGAGGAGGAGATCAAGAAGCTGCGTACGGTCCAGGAGGCCGAGCGCGAGCGCCAGGCACTGATCATCCGCGCCGAGGCCGAGGCCCAGGAGCGCCTGGTCAAGGACCTCAAGGCGGCCGAGGCGGCCGAGCAGGCGGCGACCCACCGGGCCGCCGAGGAGCTCACGCTGGCCGAGACCCGGCACAAGACCGCCGAGCTGGACGCCCAGGCCAAGATCCGTCTGGCGGAGGGCATCCAGGCCGAGGCCGCTGCGGCCGGACTGGCCGATGTGCAGGTGCGCGAGATGAACGCCGCCGCGATCGAGAAGTCGGGCCTGGCCGAGGCCGAGGCCGCCCAGGCGCTGATGAAGGCCGAGGCGGAGGGCGCCCGCGCCAAGGCGCTGGCCAACGCCGAGGGAGCGAGGGCCCAGGCCCAGGCCGACGCGGTCGCCATCTCCGAGAAGCTCAGGGCCGAGGCCGCGGGTCTGACCGAGAAGGCCGCGGCGATGGCCGCCCTGGACGCGGCCAGCCGCGAGCACGAGGAGTACCGCCTGCGGCTGGAGGCCGAGAAGGACATCCGCCTGGCCGGCATCGACGTCCAGCGCCAGATCGCCGAGGCACAGGCCACCGTCCTGGCCACCGGCCTGGAGAACGCGAAGATCGACATCGTCGGCGGGGAGAGCGTCTTCCTGGACCGGCTGGCCGGCGCGATCGGCACCGGCAAGGGCCTGGACGCCCTGGTGGAGCGCTCGGAGACGGTTCGTACGGTGGCCGGCCCCTGGCTGGACAAGGACAACTCCACCTTCACCAAGGACCTGGGCACCATCCTCGGCGGCCTGGGGGCCTCCGGACTGCGCGATCTGACCATCGCGGGGGCGCTGTCCCGGCTGATCGCGCAGGGCGGCGCACAGGCCGCACCGCTCAAGGGGCTCCTGGAGTCCGTACGGGCCAGTGGTCTGGCCGACACCAAGCTGGCCGAACTGGGGGCGGCACCCGCCCGGATGAACGGCGCGGCTCCGGCCGCGGCCGGGCAGTAGGCGCCGCCACAGGACGGCCACGGCCGAGGCGGGCGGGTTCCGGCGGACCCGCCCACCCGGCAGGGCGGTACGGCCGGCGGGCCGTACCAGGTCGCTTCGCCGGTCCCCGCCGCGCTGAGCGGCAGTGGCGGGGACCGGCGGCGACGGGGGAGCCCCGATCACATGGCAACACGCACAACCGAGCAGGGAGTTGGACGGCACGTGGACACCGAGCGCGTGATGGCGGCCGAGGGCATGCAGGCCGGGGCGGCTCAGGCGGCCCCTTCGGACACGGACGCGAGCGCCCAGGCCGCTCCTGTGAACGCGGCTGCGCGCGCCCAGGGCGCCGCACCACAGGCCGCTCCCTCGAACGCGGCTGCGCGCGCCCAGGGCGCCGCACCACAGGCCGCTCCCTCGCTGGAAGCAGGCACCTACGAGGTGCTGCGGGAGCGGCTGACGGCCGCCGCCACCGAGCTGGCCGGCCGCGCCCAGGCGCTCAATACCCGCCGTACCGAGGCCTTCGGCGGCGGCGAACTCGCCCTGCTGGGCACCGACCGCATCCGCACCCAGGACGCCTGCGAACTGCGCGACCTGGTCCAGGCCGGCGGGCTGCTGCTGGCCGGCCGCAACCCGCACACCCCGCCCGCCGACGGCCCCCTGGACGTCGAGGACGTCTTCACCCTGCACCGCCTGGAGGGGGAGCGGGTGGCCGAAGCCGGGCCCGCCGAGGTGCCGGGGCTGCTGGACGACGCCCGCTTCCGGCGCGACTTCGCCGACCTGTACCGCTACTACCGCCAGGCCCAGCTCCTCCAACTGCGCCGCGCCGGGCACCTGTTGCTCGCCGTCTTCCGCACCGGCGAGCGCCTCGCCGACATCCACGTACTGCGCTGGCGCATCGACGCCGACGGCACCCCCGCCTACCTGGACGACAAGGGCGAGAAGGACCACACCCTCCCGCCCGCCCACGACTTCACCTGGACCCCGGTCACCCGCGAGGGCCACGTGCCGGGCCGCCACCCGCACATCGACATCCAGGGCGCTGTCCACCTGACCACCTCCGACGGGCAGCTCACCCTGCGCGCCGCGGACGGCAGCGGCGAGAGGCTGTACGCCGAGCCGGTCGAGGAAGCCCTGCAGTCCCTCGCCGACGCCGAGGTCGCGCACGCCCGCGTCGGCCCGCTGCTCCTGCTGCGGGTACGCCCGTACAACGAGAGCGTCCAGCGCCACCTCGTCCTCAACACCCGCACCCAGGACGTCAAGCGGCTGGACGGCATCGGGCAGGCCTGCCGCCGCCTCCCCGAGGACCAGGGCATCGTCTTCCCCGGCGGCTACTACCTCACCACCGGCGCCACCAAGACCTTCGACCTCGACGAGCAGCTGCTCACTGCCCTGGAGTTCGAGCGCGAGGTGCGCTCGCCCAACGGCGAGGACGTGCTGTACGTCTTCCACGCCCGCGCCCAGGGCCGCAGCCTGCTGCTGCCGTACAACATCATCCGCGAGGAGGCCGCCGCACCCCTCACCGCCCACGGCCACGCCCTCATGGACGACGGCACCCTGGCCGTCCTGCGGACCCAGGGCACCGAACCCGCCCGCGTCCACCCGCTGCAGGTCTGGCGCACCCCCTTCACCTCCGACGCCTACGCCGCCGCCCGGCCGCAGGGCAGCGGCCCGCTGGAGCGCATCGGCAACGCCGAGCTCGTCCGCGGCATCTCCGACGCCCTCTCGGTCGCCCGCATGGCCTTCGACATGGCCCCCGCCGCCGCCGTCTTCCAGGCGATCGCCGCCGCCGCGACCAAGGCCGCCGACACCCACCACTGGCTGGGCGAGGACGAACTGGGCGCCCTGGATAAGCCGCTGGGGGCCGTACGCACCACCGCCGAGCAGGTCCTCGCCGAGTACGAGCGGGTCACCCAGCTGCGCCAGCGCGCCGCCGAAGCCCTCGCGCAGGCCCAGGAGAGCACCACCGCACTGGTACGGCGGGTGCGCGGCGAGCAGCCCGCCACCGCGGACGCCTGGGTCCGTAACATCGCCGAACTGCGGCGCGCCCAGGGTCACTTGGAGACCCTGCGGGAGATACGCCACATCGACCTGGACCGCCTCCAGGAGCTGTCCGCGGCGCTGGCCGAGGACCTGGCCGCCACCGGGCGGCGCGCGGTGGCCTTCCTCAGCGGTGAGGACGCCTTCGCCGCCACCCACGAAGCCGTCGCCGAACTCGCCGGGCAGGCCGCCGCCGTCGCCACCGTCGCCGAGGCCGCGCCGCTGGCCGGGCGCATCGACGAACAGGCCGACGGGCTGCGGATCGTCACCGACGTCGTGGGCACCCTGGAGCTGCCCGACGCCACCGTGCGCACCGCCATCCTCACCCGCATCGGCGAGGTCCTCGGCGGCGTCAACCGGGCCCGCGCCGCCCTGGACGCGCGCCGCCGCGAGCTGCTGGAGTCCGAGGGGCGCGAGGAGTTCGCCGCCCAGTTCGCCCTGCTCGGCCAGGCGGTCGCCGGGGCCCTGGCCGCGGCCACCACCCCCGAGAGCTGCGACGAGGAACTGGGCCGCCTGCTGCTCCAGGTGGAAAACCTCGAAGCTTCCTTCGCCTCCTTCGAGGACTACGCCGAGCGCATCGCCACCCAGCGCGAGGAGATCTACGAGGTCTTCTCCGCCCGTAAGCAGAGCCAGCTGGAGGAGCGCGCCCGCCGCGCCGACCGGCTCGCCGCCTCCGCCGAACGCGTCCTGGGCACCGTCACCCGCCGTGCCCGCTCCCTGCCCACCCCGGACGAGGTCAACGCCTACTTCGCCGCCGACCCCCTGGTCGGCAAGATCCGCACCACCGCGGCCGAGCTGCGCGAGCTGGGCGAGGCGGTACGCGCCGACGAACTGGAGGGCCGCCTCAAGGCCGCCCGCCAGGAAGCGGGCCGCGCCCTGCGCGACCGCGCCGACCTCTACGACGCCGGCGGCACCATCCGCCTGGGCCGGCACCGCTTCGCCGTCAACACCCAGCCGCTGGACCTGACCCTGGTCCCGTACGACGGACAGCTCGCCTTCGCCATCACCGGCACCGACTACCGCCGCATCGCCCGCGACCCCCAGCTGCTGGCCCACCGCGCCCTGTGGGACCAGCCGCTGGTCTCCGAATCCCCCCAGGTCTACCGCGCCGAACACCTCGCCGCGACGCTGCTGCACGAGGCCGAGGCGGGCAGCGGCCCCCTGACGCTCGGCGCCCTGGAGGCGGCCGAGGACCTGCCGGCGCTGGTCGGCCGCGCCGCCGCCGAGCGCTACGAGGAGGGGTACGACCGCGGCGTCCACGACCACGACGCCGCCGCCATCCTCACCGCCCTGCTGCGGCTGCGCTCGGCCGCCGGACTGCTGCGCTTCACCCCGCACACCCGCGCCGCCGCCCAGCTCTTTTGGCGCTACGGGGCCGACGAGCCCTCCCGCGCCCTGTGGACCACCCGCGCCCAGTCCCTGGCCCGCGCCCGCGCCCTGTTCGGCCACGCCCCCGCGGTGGCCGACCTCGCCGCCGAACTGACCTTCGCGGCAGGGGAGTTCCTGGCCGCCGCGGGAATCACCGTGCAGTCCCAGGACCCCGCCGAAGCCGACCCGGCCCTGGGCAGTTACCTCCTGGAGGAGCTGGCCGCGTCCCCCGGCGGCCCCCGCTTCGCCACCTCCGCCGCGGCCCGCGAACTGCTCGCCGGCTTCCGGCGGGCGCTGGGCGGCGAGGGGTCGGTGGCCGCCAAGGAGTTCACCGAGGACCTGCGGGCCCTGGGCGAGGACGTGGCGGCGCGGCGGCAGCTGGCCCAGGCCTGGCTCGGCGCGTACGCACAGGCGCACACCGTCCCGGAGACGGAGCTGGCCGAGGCCACGGCCATCGAGGTGTGCGGCCCCGAGCTGGCGCGCCGCGAGATCGCCGCCGCACCGGTCACGGACGTCACCGGGCTGCTCGGCAGCCACCCGCGCATCGCCACCGGCGGCAGCCTGCCCGTGCGCCTGGACGAGTTCCTCGCCCGCACCCAGGAGTTCCGCACCCACCGCGTCCCCGCGCACCGCGCCTACACCCAGCACCGCACCCGGGCCCTGGCCGCCGAGCGCGGCCGGCTGCGCCTGGACGCGCTGCGCCCCCAGGTCATGCCCGCCTTCGTCCGCAACCGCCTGATCGACGAGGTCTATCTGCCGCTGATCGGCGACAACCTCGCCAAGCAGCTGGGCGCGGCCGGCGAGCAGCGCCGCACCGACAGCCAGGGCCTGCTCCTGCTGCTGTCTCCCCCCGGCTACGGCAAGACGACCCTGATGGAATACGTCGCGGCGCGGCTCGGGCTCGTCCTGGTGAAGGTGGACGGGCCCGCGCTCGGGCACCGTACGACCTCCCTGGACCCGGCCGCGGCACCGGACGCCGCCGCCCGCCGCGAGGTGGAGAAGATCTCCTTCGCGCTGGAGATGGGCTCCAACGTGCTGCTCTACCTCGACGACATCCAGCACACCTCGCCCGAACTCCTGCAGAAGTTCATCTCGCTGTGCGACGCCCAGCGCCGCATGGAGGGCGTGTGGGAGGGCGAGGCCCGCACCTACGACCTGCGCGGCAAGCGCTTCGCGGTGTGCATGGCGGGCAACCCCTACACCGAGTCCGGCAGCCGCTTCCGGCTGCCCGACATGCTCGCCAACCGCGCGGACGTGTGGAACCTGGGCGATGTGCTCTCCGGCAAGGAGGAGCTGTTCGCGCTCTCCCACATCGAGAACGCGCTCACCGCCAATACGGTGCTGGCGCCGCTGGCCGCCCGCGACCGCGCCGACATCGACCTGCTGGTCCGGCTGGCGCGCGGCGAGCAGACCGTACGCGCCGACCAGCTCACCCACCCCTACACCCCGGCCGAGCTGGACCAGATCCTGTCCGTGCTGCGCAAGCTGCTGCGCGTCCAGGACACGGTGCTGGCCGTCAACCGCGCCTACATCGACTCCGCGGCCCGCGCGGACGCCACCCGTACCGAGCCGCCCTTCCTCCTGCAGGGCTCCTACCGCAACACCAACAAGCTGGCCGCGCGCATCGTGCCCGTGATGAACGACACGGAGCTCCAGGCGCTGATCGACGACCACTACCGCGGCGAGGCCCAGACCCTGACCTCCGGCGCCGAGGCCAACCTCCTCAAGCTCGCCGAGATCCGAGGCCGGCTCACCGAGGCGCAGGAGCGGCGGTGGGCGGAGCTGAAGGAGGCCTGGCGCCGTGAGAGGGAGAGCCGGAGCCGTTGAGCGGACAGCCGGCGCCTTCGGCGGAGCACTGTGCCGGGTCCGGCGCGCGCCCGGCGCCGTTAAGAAGCCGTCAAAGTGCGAGCCCGCCGAGGCGTCGTCACGGCGGGCAAACGCCGGGGGAGGAGGGCCCAACAGCACGGATCACCGAGGTGGGAGGCCGTTCGAGGGCTTCGTTCATAGCGTCTTCCGCGCCGCGGGTGGCGGGTGGGCGGCATCCTTGACGAAGGCTTAGCATCCTCTGCGTGTCCAAACTGACCGACGTGCCCAAACGGATCCTGATCGGGCGCGCACTGCGCAGCGACAAGCTCGGAGAAACCCTTCTCCCCAAGCGCATCGCACTCCCCGTCTTCGCCTCCGACCCGCTCTCCTCCGTGGCCTACGCGCCGGGCGAGGTGCTGATCGTCCTGTCCGTCGCGGGTGTGTCGGCGTACCACTTCAGCCCCTGGATCGCCGTCGCGGTCGTGGTGCTGATGTTCACGGTGGTGGCGTCCTACCGGCAGAACGTGCACGCCTACCCGAGCGGCGGCGGCGACTACGAGGTCGCCAACGTCAACCTCGGCCCCAAGGCCGGTCTGACCGTCGCCAGCGCCCTGCTGGTCGACTACGTCCTGACCGTCGCCGTCTCCATCTCCTCGGGAGTGGAGAACCTGGGCTCCGCGATCCCCTTCGTCGTCGAGCACAAGACACTCGTCGCCGTCGGCATGATCGTGCTGCTGACGCTGATGAACCTGCGGGGCGTCAAGGAGTCCGGAAAGCTCTTCGCGATCCCCACGTACGTGTTCGTCGCCGGCGTCTTCGTCATGATCATCTGGGGTGCGGTCCGCGGACTGTTCTTCGGCGACACGATGAAGGCCCCCACCGCCGACTTCACCGTCCACGCCGAACAGGGCGGGCTGGCCGGCTTCGCGCTGGTCTTCCTCCTCCTGCGCGCCTTCTCCTCCGGCTGCGCCGCCCTCACCGGCGTCGAGGCGATCTCCAATGGTGTCCCTGCCTTCCGCAAGCCCAAGTCCAAGAACGCCGCGACCACGCTGGCCCTGATGGGCGGCCTGGCCGTCACCATGTTCTGCGGCATCATCGCCCTGGCCATGGTCACCAAGGTCAAGATGGCCGAGAGCCCCGCCAAGGACCTCCTCAAGGACGGCGTCCCGGTCGGCTCCGGCTACACCCAGAACCCGGTGATCTCCCAGGTCGCCTCGGCCGTCTTCGGCGACGGATCGTTCCTCTTCATCGTGCTGGCCGCAGCCACCGCCCTGGTGCTGTTCCTGGCCGCCAACACCGCCTACAACGGCTTCCCGCTGCTCGGCTCGATCCTCGCCCAGGACCGCTATCTGCCGCGCCAGCTGCACACCCGCGGCGACCGCCTGGCCTTCTCCAACGGCATCGTGCTGCTGGCCGGCGCCGCCGCGATACTCGTCTTCCTCTACGACGCCGACTCCACCAAGCTCATCCAGCTCTACATCGTCGGCGTCTTCGTCTCCTTCACGCTCAGCCAGACCGGCATGGTCCGCCACTGGAACCGCCATCTGGTCACCGAGAAGGACCCGGCCAAGCGCCGCCACATGATCCGCTCCCGCGCGATCAACGCCTTCGGCGCCTTCTTCACCGGCCTGGTCCTGGTCGTCGTGCTGCTGACGAAGTTCACCCACGGCGCCTGGGTCGCCCTGCTCGGCATGGTCATCTTCTACGTCACCATGACCGCGATCCGTAAGCACTACGACCGGGTCGCCGACGAGATCGCCGCCGAGGACGACCCCAGCGACGAGGTCGTACGCCCCTCCCGGGTGCACTCCATCGTCCTGGTCTCCAAGGTCCACAAGCCCACCCTGCGGGCGCTGAGCTACGCCAAGCTGATGCGCTCGGACACCCTGGAAGCCGTCAGCGTCGACGTCGACCCCGCCGACACCAAGGCCCTGAAGGCGGAGTGGGAGCGGCGCGGCATCGACGTACCGCTGAAGGTCCTGGCCTCGCCCTACCGCGAGATCACCCGGCCCATCATCGACTACGTCAAGTCGCTGCGCCGGGAGAGCCCGCGCGACGCCGTCTCGGTCTACATCCCCGAGTACGTCGTCGGCCACTGGTACGAGCACCTGCTCCACAACCAGTCCGCGCTGCGCCTCAAGGGCCGTCTCCTGTTCACCCCCGGCGTCATGGTGACCTCCGTGCCCTGGCAGCTGGACTCCTCCGAAGCCGCCAAGAAGCGCGCCCGCAAGCGCGCCGAGTGGAACGCGCCCGGCGCGGTGCGGCGCGGCCCGGTCGCCCAGCCCAAGAAGGAGAAGGCGGCCACGCGCAAGTGAGCGGTGGCGCTGCGTCCGTGCGGCGCACGGTGCGGCGGGACGTACAATCGAAGGTCGTTGTCCCGCCGCACTACCCCACCTCAGGAGCCCTCCCACCATGCAGGCAGATCAGAAGAAGTCGCTGGTAGGCGAGGAGTACGAGGTCGAGGTCGGCCCGGTGGCGCACGGCGGGCACTGCATCGCCCGTACGGACGAGGGCCAGGTCCTCTTCGTACGCCACGCCCTGCCCGGCGAGCGCGTCCTGGCCCGCGTCACCGACGGCGAGGAGGGCGCCCGCTTCCTGCGCGCCGACGCCGTCGAGATCCTCGACCCCTCCAAGGACCGCGTCGAGGCCCCCTGCCCCTTCTCCGGCCCCGGCAAGTGCGGCGGCTGCGACTGGCAGCACGCCAAGCCCGGCGCCCAGCGCCGCCTGAAGGGCGAGGTCGTCGCCGAGCAGCTGCTGCGCCTTGCGGGCCTGACCCCCGAGCAGGCCAACTGGGACGGCACGGTCGTCCCGGCCCCCGGCGACAAGGTGGCCGCGGGCGAGGTCCCGGCCTGGCGCACCCGCGTCCAGTACGCCATCGACGACGAGGGCCGCGCGGGCCTGCGCAAGCACCGCTCGCACGACATCGAGCCCATCACCCACTGCATGATCGCCGCCCCCGGCGTCAGCGAACTGGGCATCGAAAAGCGCACCTGGCCCCAGATCGCCACCGTCGAGGCCATCGCCGCCACCGGCTCCCACGACCGCCAGGTCATCCTCACCCCCAAGCCCGGCGGCCGGCTGCCCATCGTCGAACTCGACAAGCCCGTCTCCGTCCAGCGCATCGGCGAGAAGGACAAGGCCGTCCACCGCGTGCACGGCCGCCCCTTCGTCCGCGAACGCGCCGCCGAGCGCACCTGGCGCGTCGGTGACGGCGGCTTCTGGCAGATCCACCCGCAGGCCGCCGACCTCCTCGTCGAAGCCGTCATGCGCGGCCTGATGCCCAAAAAGGGTGACATGGCCCTCGACCTGTACTGCGGCGTCGGCCTCTTCGCCGGAGCCCTCGCCGAACGCGTCGGCGACAAGGGCGCCGTCCTCGGCATCGAATCCGGCAAGCGCGCCGTCGAAGACGCCCGCCACAACCTCGCCGACCTCGACCGCGTCCGCATCGAACACGGCAAGGTCGAATCCGTCCTCCCCCGCACCGGCATCACCGACGTCGACCTCATCGTCCTCGACCCGCCCCGCGCCGGCGCCGGCAAGCAGACCGTCTCCCACCTCGCCTCCCTCACCCCCCGCCGCATCGCCTACGTGGCCTGCGACCCGGCCGCCCTGGCCCGCGACCTCAACTACTTCGCCGAAGCCGGCTACACCCCCCGCCGCCTCCAGGCCTTCGACCTGTTCCCGATGACGCATCACGTGGAGTGCGTGGCCATCCTGGAACGGACCAAGAAGGGCGCCTGAGTCGGGGTTTCGCCCGGAGCGCAGTGTGGGCGTCACACACGTTGGGGAAGTCGAGGATGCTGTCCTAGCACTGAGGTAACGCACCCGCCGCCCTCCTGACGCACCATCAGACACAGAAAGAGCCGCCCACCGTTCCCGAATCACTCGGGACGATGGGCGGCTCTTCTGGCTCAGTGGGTGCCTCCGCGCCTCCCTGGCTTCCGGGCACGAAGGCCGCAGAAAACTCACCGAAAGGCACTTGGACAGCCTCGTGATGGCCGGGATGCCGTTGCAACTGCCGCCGGAGGACGCCGGGTTCTCATGCCCCGGCGCTCACGTCTGAAGCGCCGGGGCATGAGTCACCTGCAGCACACCGCTCAGTCGAGCTCCATGCCGGCAAACGGATCCGGTTCGCCCGTCCAGGGATTGAGGCCAGCGTCGCGGAGACGCTCTTCCTCCCGCAAGTGAAGGAATCGCGGAGCGGAGTCTCCCCACAGCGATGTGTTACTGAGCGGACACCTATCGAAATCCGCCCGGAAGACCTTCAGTAGGAACTCCACCATGCCGCAGTGGTAGAGCTCCCAACCGCCGCCGTGCCGGGCCCACACAGCGATCGGCCATTCCTCCGGCGATTCTCCGACTGTGAGCCAACACAGTGCGTCAGCTCCATCGGTTTGCCCCCATACGAGTATGTCTGTCAGGCGCTGGTGCGAGTGTGCACCGGCCTGTCAAACATTATGGGCAGTTAGCGGTACAGCCACTCGGAGAACGGCATGGCGTAGTCATGGATTCCCTTGCCCAGGAAGGCGCCCTCGCCGCCATTCGTCCCCAATGCGTGGAACAGGTTGTCCGGGGTTCCGAATTGAATTTCTGGGGCCCCCTCCGCTTCCGAAGTGTCCCATGCGTCGGGGTTGGCATTTCGCTGTCCGGGCTCACTCGGCATGGCGGGCGCCATCTCGAGGTAATGAGATTCCGTCCACATGCTCGGTGGCTGAGTGGAGGTGTTGGTGTTCGTCCCTGGCGACTTCCGTCCTGGGTTGTGGTCGCTCTTGTTGTCCTCGCGCTGACGGTCGTTGTTCTTGCCGCCCGGGTTGTTCTCCGGTGTGGGGTGGAGCGGTGGGCCGTTGAGGGTGTCCGGTGGGAACTGGGCACTGTCAAGCAAGTTGATCATGTGTCGTGCGAGGAAGGCGGTATCCCAGCCGTCGCCCGGCTTCCACCTGTCGGAGTCGCGGTCCCAGTCCGGTTTCGGAGTTGGCCGGCCTGGGGTCGGCTTTGCGTTCGGTCTGCTATTGGGGTTCTGCGGGGGCAACTTGGGGGGAACGGGGCGGCGACGGTAGTCACGCCGGTTGCAGGGTATGGAAGTTGGACATTCCAAGTCAGGCCGGATGGCCGGAATGCGCACCCGGCCAGTGCGCGCGCAGGGCCGTCAGTGCGGCGTGTGTCGCGGGTCTGCGGTCGGCCCGGGAGCGCCAGATGGCCGAAATCCGACGGGAGGGCGCGGGTCGCATCGGGACGACGCGGACGGTGGGCGGCAGGGTGCCGCGGCCGAGCCGGGGCAGCATCGTGACGCCCAATCCCGCCGCCAGAAGCGCTACTTGGGACTCGTATTCCTCGATCTGGTAGGCGATGTCCGGTTCGGTGCCGAGGCCGGAGAAGGAACGCAGCAGCCACTCGTGGCACATGGCCCCCGAGCCCTGCCCGATCCACCGCTCTTCCCGCAGGTCGTACGGGGTCAGCGTGTCCCGTTCGGCGAGCGGGTGCCCCGCGGGCAGGGCGACGTCGGCGAGGTCCTCGCCCAGCTCGGCCACGGACAGTGAATCGGGCAGCGCCAGCGGGGTGTTGTGCCAGTCGTGCACGACCGCCAGATCCGCCTCTCCCCGTACGACGAGGCTGATGGCGCGGTTGGGATCGGCCTCCACCAGGCGGCAGTCCAGGGCCTGTTCGCGCTCGGCGAGGTCGGCGAGCGCGGCGGTGGCGAAGCCGCGGCAGGCCGTGGGGAACACGGCGAGCACCAGCCGCCCGGTGGGCCGGCCGCGCTGTTCCTCCAGGCGCGAGCGGGTGCGCTCCAGCACCGCCACGACCTCGTCCGTCGCCTCCGCGAGCAGCCAGGCCGCGGGCGTGAGCTCCACCTTGCCGCCCTGCCGGTCGAGCAGTTCGGTGCCCATCTCGCGCTCCAGCTTGGCGATCTGCTGGGAGATGGCGGACGGCGTGTAGCCCAGCGCCGCGGCCGCGCCCGTCATCGAGCCGTGGGCGGCCACGGCGCGCAGGGCCCGCAGGCGATTGAGGTCGAACATGAAGCGATGCTAATACCCCACCTTCAGAAACTTTCGCTGGCCCTTACAGGAAACGGCTGTTGGGATGGACCGTCCCGCAGGAGTACGTCCCCAGGAGCCAGTGCATGAAGCCCGTACACGTTGCCTTGGCGGTGGCTGTCGCCGCCGTATGGGGCGTGAACTTCGTGGTGATCGACGTAGGGCTGCGCGACTTTCCGCCGCTGCTCTTCTCCGCGGTGCGCTTTCTCCTGGCCGCACTGCCCGCGGTCTTCTTCATCGGGCGCCCCAGGGTCGCCTGGCGCTGGGTGATCGCGGTCGGCGTCACGCTCGGCATCATGAAATTCGGGATGCTGTTCATCGGGATGCGCGCGGGACTGCCCCCGGGGCTGGCCTCCCTGGTGCTCCAGGGCCAGGCGGTGTTCACCGTGCTCTTCGCCGCGGCGCTGCTCAAGGAGCGCGCCCGCCGGGTCCAGATCGTCGGCATGGTCATCGCCGCGGCGGGCATCGTGCTGGCCGGCCTGGACTCGACGGCCGGCACCCTCGCCGGATTCCTTCTGGTCGTGGGTGCGGCGGCGTGCTGGGGCCTGTCGAACATCGCCATGCGCAAAGCGGGCCCGCCGGACACCTTCCGCTTCATGGTCTGGGTGAGCGTCGTACCGCCCATTCCGCTCGCCGTCATCTCCGTCCTCTTCGAGGGCTGGGACGCGGACCTGCGGGCGCTGCAGCACCTGAATGTCAGCGGAGTGGGCGCCGCCCTCTATGTGGCGTGGGGCGCGACGCTTTTCGGGTTCGCCGCCTGGGGCTATCTCCTGCGGACCTACGACGCGCCGACCGTCGCCCCGTTCTCCTTGCTCGTCCCCATATTCGGCCTGGCCTCTGCCTGGATTTTCCAGGGCGAGCGGATGACCGTGCTGACGTTCTCCGCCACGGCTCTGGTCATCACCGGAATTGCCGTGGGAATGCTCCGTCGTACCAAGAAGCCGGCCCCCGCGGAATCCGACCGGACGCCTGCGACGGTCGCGGCGCCCTGAGGTTCGCCCGCACCCGTCGAGAGTCGAGCTTCGCCACACCCCGTCAAGAATTCAGGAGGGCCACCCCTGGTGCAGGGGTGGCCCTCCTGGCAACGGGCATAAAGGTCAGGCGCCCGGCGGGGGAAGGTGGGACGGGCGGCCTCGGCCGCGGGTGAGGGTGTAGCCGCCGATGCCGGCGAGGGCTGCCAGGGCGGCGCCGACCGCGGTCCACAGCCAGCGGTCGGACCAGCGGCCGGAGGACCAGCCGCCCTCCGGGGCGGTGGCGTCCGTCGAGGCGCCGGCGGGGACCAGGGGAGCGGCCAGTTTGCCGTCGACGGCCTGGGCGCCGCCGGTGTCGAGCGCGGTGGTGGTGAGTTCGGCGTGGGCCGGCTGGCCGAGGTCGTCCTGGGGGAGGGCGGTGGTGGTCAGACGGATGTAGTAGGTGCCGGGGAGGGGGGTGTTGGACCAGGGGTCGGCCCAGGAGTGGACGGGGCGCAGGGTGCAGGAGAGTTCGAGGGTGGTGGCGTCCTTGGGGGCCGATCTGGAGTTGGCGCCGTACATGCAGGGCTGGCGGCGGCGCAGGCCGTCGTAGACGTCCAGCTGCCAGGTGGCGGTGCCGTGGCGCGCGGACTGAGGGAGCGTCACCTTGGTGGTGACGGTGGCCCGTTGGCCGGCGTCCAGGGGGAGCGACCAGTAGAGGTAGTCGCCGGTGGAGGCGTCGGCGGTGGCCTTCTGGCCCAGCTTGACGGGCGTTGCGGTACGGAAGGAGGTGCCGGCCTCGGTGGGGGTGGCGGGGGTGCTCGCGCTGGGGGAGGGGGAAGGGGGCGTGGTGTCGGCGTGGGCCGGGGCGGTCAGGCCCAGGGCGGTGCCGGTCAGGAGGAGAAGGGTCGTCAGAGTCCGTACGGTACGCATCAGTTGGTCCTCCAGACGGTGACGCGCCAGCGGGAGATCCAGCCCCACAGCAGACCGGCGATCAGACCTGCCAGGGCCAGCGCGGCCAGCAGCCACCAGCCGCGGCCCAGGCCGAAGGAGGCCGGGTCGGCGGCGTCGTCGGGCGCGTTCACGACGTCGACGGCCAGCTCGACGGGGAGGCCGGGGTCGGTCTTGACGGAGGGCGGCGCCGAGAAGGAGTTGCCGATCTGGAGGCAGACGGTCTCCGCCGGAGCGTTCTCGTCGTCGGCCGCGGGCTTGGGGTAGCGCAGACCGGAGGAGATGACGTCGGTGCGTCCGTAACCCGCCTCCGAGCCCCGTACGATCTCCCGGCCGTGCAGGGTCGAGGCCCGCAGCAGTACGCCGTAGTCGTTGTTGACCGCGCGGTCCGCGCCCACGCTCACCGAGGCGCGCAGCTCCTGACCGGGCTTGACGTCCACCCGGTACCAGCGGTGCTCGCCGAACTTCTCACGGTCGGTGTAGAGCCCGGCCCCCAGCTTGGGGGCGTCGGTGCAGCTCTGCGCGCCCTCGGTGGCCACCGGGTTGACGGTGGGTTTGGCCGCTCTGTCCACCAACTGGTGCACGCGGTCCCGCAGTTCGGCGGTGTGCTGCACGGTGGTGTACGTGCCTCCGGTGGCCTCGGCGATGCAGCTCAGCTGCTTGCGCGTCTTGGCGTCCGGGCGCAGCCCCAGGGTGTCGACGGTGAGATGGGTGCCCTTGGCGGCCAGCTCGCGCGCCACCACGCACGGGTCGAGCGGCGCACAGGTGTCCTCGCCGTCCGTGATCAGGACGATCCGCCGGGTCGCGTCGTCGCCCTTGAGGTCGTCGGCCGCGGCCAGCAGGGCCGGTCCGATGGGCGTCCAGCCGGTCGGAGCGAGGGTGGCCACCGCGGTCTTGGCCTCGGTGCGGTCCAGCGGCCGACCGGGTAGAGCTGCTTGGTGTCCTTGCACCCCAGCTGGCGGTCCTCGCCGGGGTAGTTGGCACCGAGCGTACGGATACCGAGCCGCACCTGCGGCGGCACGGCGTCCAGCACCTCGTTGAACGCCTGCTTCGCGGCGGCCATCCGGGACTTGCCGTCGATGTCCCGCGCCCGCATGGAGCCGCTGACGTCGAGCACCAACTCGACCTTGGGGGAGGGCTTCGCGTCCGCCGCGCCCGGTTCGTCGGCGGCGGCAGCGGGTGTGGGCAGCAGCCCCAGCGCCAGGGCGGCGAGCAGGCCGGACACCCCGGCCGCCAGCCGTTTTCTTGTGATCATCGATGGATCGTATGGAGAACTCCCGCCTTGATCCAAAACGGCCGATCAGGGACTGTGGGCAGGCCCGATGCCCGTCTCTTCGTCAGTCCCTCTGGTGGGCGTCCCGCGCGGCGTCGACGAAGCCCTCCAGCGCCTGCCAGAAGGGGCGGTAGGCCCCGTCGAACTCCTGCGGGGCGCCCGCATCGCCCGCCAGCGCGGCCCTGACGGACCGGAAGAAGGGGCCGGTCGCCTTCTGGAGGGTGAGCGCCGAGGCCGCGACATGCGGCGGCCCCTCCAGCTCCACGACCCGGGCGCACCGCCGCAGCCTGGCGTACTCGGCGACCTCGCGGTCCTGCAACTCCTTGAGCGCGGCGAGGCGTTCACCCTCGTCCGTCACCCGCAGCGCGGCGGAGATCTCCCAGTACAGCTCGCCCATCCGGTGCGTCTGCTCGATCAAGTCGAGATACGCCGCGCGCCGGCTCTCCCGCAGCCGCTCGGTGCGCTGGGCGAGCGCTGCGGTCTCCGCCTGGATACGGGCGGCCCGGGTGCTGCCCCGGCTGGTGACCCAACTGGCCAGCACCGCCGTCGCACCGGTCAGCGCGGCGATGGCCAGGGTCCATACAGTGCTGTTGTCGCCCACGCGGCGTCACGATACCCAGTGGGCATCCGCCGGCCCATCGGCACGCATCGGCCCATCGGCCCCCATCGGCCCATCGGCCCCCGGTTCAGGCCGTGGTGGTACGGGAGTGCCGGGGCGGCCGCGTGACGTCGTAGGAGATACGGCCCGCGGGGAGGTAGAACAGGGCGATCAGCGCGCCGCCCCTGACCTCCGGGTAGTGGTGGCTGCCGGGCGCGGGCGAGGTCCAGCCGGGGCCCTGCCAGCCGCTGGGGCCGACCAGTTCGGCTCCGGGGTCGAGGGGGACGACGAGGTTCAGCTCGCCGTAGGGGTGGGCGTGGTACTGGCCCCGGAAGCGCTCGACGCTGTTCATGTAGACGGCCGTGATGCTGAAGTAGTGGTTGTCGGGCGACGGCGGCGCGATGACGCTGCGCCGGTAACGGGGCCCGTCCACCTCGATGTTGGCGGCCCAGCCCTCCTCGACGCCCAGTGTGATCAGCCGGGCCAGGTCTCCGTACAGCGCGCTGTACGGGCCGTAGGTGCTGTTGAGCCAGGCCTCCAGCTCCTTGCCCGCCGTCCGGTTCTTGATCTCCGCCAGGAACGGGATGCTGCGCTCGATGAGTTCGGCGCGGTGGTCGGTGCTCATGGTGCATGCCTTTCGGTACGAGTGGTACGCGGTGTGATCACCTTGCCCGACTGGTTTCGTTACAGTCAATAGCTGTAACGAAACTTTGCTGCGGGACGTGCTCCGCCGGCCCGGAAGCGGGTCCGGCGTGCGGTGCCGACGGGGCGTCGGCTGCGCGGTCCTCTAGGGCGCGCCGTCCGCCGCGATGGCGGGCCACAGGAGGGCGACGACGCGGTCGGCGAGGTCGTCGGGGGTGTCCCGGCCGGTGCGCAGATAGTCGGCGAAGTAGCTGCCGAAGCAGAGCGAGACGACGGCGTCGAGGTCGGCGTCCTCGCGTACGGCGCCCCGTCGCTGGAGCGCGTCCAGGGCCAGGCGCAGCTCCTCGCAGCGCGGGGCCACCCCGTGCTCGCGCAGCTGCTCCAGCAGGCCCGGCTCGCGTTCGACCTCGGCCATGAAGTTCCCGTGCAGGGCCATGGCGCGGTCGTTGTGATAGCGCGGATCGAGGCGGCGCACCGCTTCGGTGAAGGCTTCCAGCGGTGCGAGCCGGTCCAGGTCCAGGGGCGGGTAGGCGTCGCGCTGCTTGTGCAGCCCGTACTGGAGGGCGTCGACGACCAGCTCGTACTTGTTCGCCCAGCGCCGGTAGAGCGTGGGGCGGGTGACTCCCGCGTCCGCGACGATGTCGCCGATCGTCATGCGGGAGTAGCCGTCGCTGGCCAGGCGCTTGCGGGTGGCCCGGATGATGGCCTCTTCGATGGCCGGGTCGCGCGGCCTGCCGCCGGGGTGCGAGGCCTGTGCCCGCTGCGGCGTCTTCCCCCGGGGCGCGGACCCGCTGCCGGTCCCGTTCTCGCTGCTCATGTGCTGCCCTCCTGTGTGCCGCTCACACTAGCCAGCCCGGCGGCCGGTCGCGGGGCCGGGAGGCGCCGACGGGACATACTTCAGTTACGACTATTGACTGTAACGATTCTGGTGCGGCAAGGTGGCCGGACAGAGGCGGCGTACGCACCGCGACCACGCGTACGGGCACTCCGGGACAGGGCGCACAGACCGCAGGAGGGGGCACCGGGCATGGCCGGACGCAGCACGACGATGGAACTTCCCGGATCGCAGGGCGCGTTACTGGCGGCGCGCCTGGAACACCCCGAGGGGACCCCGCGGGCCTACGCCGTCTTCGCGCACTGCTTCACCTGCGGCAAGGACGGGTTCGCCGCCGCCAGGATCTCGCGGGCCCTGACGGCGTACGGAATCGCCGTACTCCGCTTCGACTTCACGGGCCTGGGAGAATCCGGCGGCGACTTCGCGGACACCACCTTCAGCTCGAACGTGGACGACGTGGTGCGCGCGGCCGCCCACCTGCGCGAGCGGTACGCGGCGCCCTCCCTGCTGATCGGGCACTCGCTGGGCGGGGCGGCGGTGCTGGCCGCCGCCCGCCACATCCCCGAGACCGCGGCCGTCGCCACGATCGGCGCCCCGGCCGCCCCGGAACACGTCACGCACAGCTTCGGCGAGCGCCGGGCGGAGATCGCGGGGCGCGGCGAGGCCGAGGTGAACCTGGCCGGCCGCACCTTCCGTATCCGCAAGCAGTTCATCGACGACATCACCGCACAGCCGCAGGCCCGGCACATACGGGAACTGGGCGCGGCCCTGCTGGTGATGCACGCGCCCTCGGACGCGACGGTGGACGTGGACCACGCGCGGCAGATCTTCGGCGCCGCCCGCCACCCCAAGTCCTTCGTCGCGCTCGACGGCGCCGACCACCTGCTCACCCGCCGGGCCGACGCCGAGTACGCCGCGGCCGTGCTCGCCGCCTGGGCCGGGCGCTACCTCCCCGTACCGCAACAGGGCTGACAGTCAAGGGAGTTGGGGGCGCGGCGGGTCAGTCCAGCGCGGGCAGACGGCTGCGGCGGGCCAGCTCGGCGACCTTGTCCAGGGAGGGATCCCGGACGATCTCGCCCAGCGCGCTCAACATCTCCTGCGCACGGCGACTCTCGGTCACTACAACCAGCCGCGCTCATCCGCGACGCGCAGCGCTTCCATCCGATTGCGGGTCTGGGTTTTGGTGGTCGCCGCTGACAGGTAGTTACGGACGGTCCCTTCGGACAGATAGAGGGTGGCCGCGATCTCGGCCACCGTGGCACCGGAGCGCGCGGCAATGAGCACATCGCGCTCCCGGGCGGTGAGGGGGGATTCGCCTGCCGCCAGGGTCGCCACGGCCAGCGCCGGGTCCACGACGCGCTCGCCCCGCATCACCCGGCGAATGGCATCCGCGAGCACTTCGACCGGGGCGTCCTTGACCACGAACCCGACGGCGCCGGCGTCCATGGCCCGGCGCAGATAGCCCGCCCGGCCGAACGTCGTCAGGATGACCACGCGGCAGGACGGCAGCTGCTTGGCGAGGACCGCGGCCGCCGCCAGCCCGTCGAGGCCGGGCATCTCGATGTCGAGCAGCGCCACGTCGGGCCCGGCCTGCCGGGCAGCCTCCACGATCTCGTCGCCGCGCCCGACGGAGGCGACGACCTCGAAGTCCTCCTCCAACGCCAAGAGGGCGCACAGCGCTTGGCGGATCAGGGCCTGGTCGTCGGCGAGCAGAAGACGGATCGTCATGGCAGTGTGGCCGCCGTTTCTTCGAGCGATACCCGCAGGTGCCAGCCGCGTGGGCGCACCGGTCCTGCCTCCACGCGGCCGCCGGCCGCCGCGACCCGCTCCCGCAGGCCGGAGAGCCCGTTGCCGTCGGGGGCCGGGCCGCCCACGCCGTCGTCGCGGACCTCCACCTCCGAGGCGGAGAGCGTGACGGTGCACCGGCTGGCGCGCGCGTGGCGTGCGACGTTGGTCAGGCCTTCGCGTACGACCCAGCCGAACAACTCCTGGTGGGCGGCATCGACCACATCGGCGGCCGTGGGCAGATCGGCGGTGACGCCCGATGCCCGCAGCAACTCCCGTCCGCGGGCGAGCTCATTGGCGAGGGTCACCTCGCGGTAGCCCGACACCGCGGCACGGACGTCGGCGAGCGCCTGACGGGTCAGCGTCTCCACTTCGGTGATCTCGGGGAGCGCGCGGGAGGCCTCGCCCGCGGCGAGCCGGCGGGCGAGGCTGCTCTTGACCGTGATGGCGGTGAGCGAATGGCCGAGGAGGTCGTGCAGGTCACGGGCGATACGGGCCCGCTCGGCCTCCGAGGCCAGCCGGGCGACCTCGGCGCGCGCCTCGACCAAGGAGCGGTTGGCGCGGGCGATCTCGGAGAAGGCGTACACGGTCAGGGAGGTGAAGACGATGGCCAGCGCCTGGCCCCAGCCGGGCCCGTCGTGCCACGAGCGCACCAGGCAGGGCACGACAAGGCTGGCGAGCGCGCAGGCCGCCACGGTCAGCGCCACATAGCGCCGTACGAACACCGCGGCCATCGAGACGATGACCGCGCACAGGAAGAAGGCGTCGGTGCGGGCGTAGGGCAGAGCCGCGACGAACAGCACGGCCATCGCGCCGAGCATCACCCAGAACGGGGTCCAGGCCAGACGTGCGGCCAAGGCGCCCGCGAGCGCGCAGCAGCAGCAGAACCCGGCCACGATCACATACCCGGCGACGGCGTCCGTGCCGTGCGAGTACTCGGGAATCCCGGCTGCCGTCACCAGGGGGAAGACCAGCATCCCGGCGGCCAGCACCAGCCGCCGCCACCCCCGGGACCATCGCTCCGGCGTGACGGCCGACCAGTCGCCCGGTGGCCTCATGCCTTCGTACATCACCGCACGCTACCTACCGTCCTTGCCATCGGGTGTGGGGGCTGTCCCCGCGCAGTGCCTCCACGGTATCCACCACCTGAAAAGCGCCACGGCCACCGGGGAGTTGGCTGCTGCCGCCACCTGTCTGACCAGGGCCTTCTCCGTTCACAACAGCCATGATGGCGGAGGGGACAAGGGCACGACAGTGATACCTCCCACCGTTCGATCATGACTTTTGTCATGGGTGCAGATTTCGGACACCCCTTCCGCGGCAGCGGCGTTCAGGTGCGGACTCGCGTCAGCTGAACACCGCAGGCCCCCGGCATAACAATGATCCAGCGGGCTGCCCTGACGGGGTCCTGACGCCGTCAGCCGGCACGATCCGTTCACGGAGCGCCGCTGACCACGGCGGCCCCAACAGCAGGTGTGCCGGTAGAAACACTCTGCGGGTGCTGGACGGCATCGCCCCGCGCCCGGCCGACGTGCCGATGATTTCCTCGATGAGCGGCGAGATGCTCGCGGGCCCGGCGGCCGAGGAGTCGGCCGCCGCGGACGCGGAGGCGGCCGAGAGCAAGGCGTAAGGTCCGCACACAGGGCTTGCCTTTTCGTAACGGAAATCGCCCGCAAGGAACCGTTCGGCCGGTTCCTTGCGGGCGATTCGGGTTTTCGGCATCCGCCGCTCGGCGAACACTCGCTACTCGGCGAACACCGAGCGCAGCAGCTTGCTGTTCGCCTTCGAGACGACGCCCAGCAAAATGAGTCCGCAGACGGCCTGCTCGATCCTCAGCCACACCGGGAACGCGCCGGGCAGTGCGACGATGATGGCGATGGCCACCACCATGATTCCCGACGCCAGCCGCAGTCGCAGGAAGGACTTGGCGTGGCCGCGGGAGGCCCGGGCCGCGAACGAGGTCATGAGCAGAGAAGTGGCGACGACGATGATGCAGCGGACCCATGCGGCGTCGGTCGCGATGTCGGGGTGGTCGCGCAGCACAATGATGGCGATGAGCGTAAGGACGCTCAGGGCGACGTAGCAGCCGACGAGCCGTTTGGTGCTGCGGAAATTCCGCTGGACGCTCTCGTCGTCCAGGCGTTCCGCCGCGATGACCCGGGTTGTCATGGTGGTCCTTTCGCTTTCCTGCTGGTGCTCGGACGAAACTCGCGTTGAGCCTGCGGGCCGTCTCCCGGAATTCCAGTCGTACCCATGCAACGTCTCTTACGACAACGGATGATTCTCGTCGGCGCCGTGTGCTCGGTAGTGAGATCTCCCATTGGTCGCACATGACAAATGTCATGAATTTCTAGGGGTAGCGGGCGGCTCCCTCACCGGGCGCGGCCGCCTGAGCAGGGCGAGTCGTCGAGCCCACGGGCCCAATGGGCTTCCACGACGGCCACTTGGATGCGGGCGGACCGGCCGCCGGGGCGCCGGCGCCCGTACCGTCCGGAGTCACTGTGCAAAGACGGCTCGTGCGATCCGGCGCGCGTAGGTACGTTGTACGTAGGCGCCAGGGGCGCCCGTCTGTTGCGGTAGCGGTATTGCTAGAAGGTGTGGCTGTTGTGTTGATGACGGGGAAGATCCTGCGGTTCGACGAGGTTCGTGGATACGGCTTCATCGCCCCCGACTCGGGGGACGAGGACGTTTTCATGCACGCGAACGATTTGGTCGACGAGAAGCCCGCCTACCAGGCGGGCAACCAGGTGGAGTTCTTCCTGGAGGCGGGGGAGAAGGGCCCCAAGGCATCCAAGATCCGCCTCCTGCACAAGCCGGCGGGCCGGCCGCTCGCCCACGACTCGCTGGCCTCGGGTCCGGGGCGTACGACCGCGCAGCGGAGCCTGCCCCAGGACGACCTGTGCGACGTGCTGACCACGGCCGACCTCAGGAGCGAGCTGCTCGAAGCCCTCGTCTCGGCCGACGAGAGCCTGACGGCCGGGCAGATCCAGCGGATCCGCGCGAGCATCGTCGACCTGGCACGCGACCACGGATGGGTCGAGGGCTGACACCCGGCCGCGTACCAACACCCACCCCACCAGCGGACTTTATGCACCAAGGGTGCCGCAGCCATGCCCGCATAGCTGCGGCGCCCCTATGCACCCGCGCTCCGCCCGGCGGCAGCAACGGGCAGGGCAGGGAAGGGAGCCGACGCTCGGGACTCTCCGGCACCGCCGAGATCTTCGCGATGCGGTACCCGGGCCGCCGGGACCGCCGCGGTGAAGAGCCGATCGGCACGGTGGCCGCCATGGCCGACCAACTGGCCGCCGCCCTGCGCCCGTGGACCGATGTGCCCTTTGCCCTCTTCGGCCACAGCATGGGCGCCGGGCCGGCCTTCGAGACCGCGCTGCGACTGGACAAGGACGGCGCGCGGCCCACCATGCTCTTCGCCTCCGGACGCCGGGCCCTCTCCCTCTTCTGCAACGAGGCCGCCCACCAGCGTGACGACGACGGACCACCGACGGCGCCTTCGGCATGGCCGTCTACCCCGGAGGCCACTTCTGCCTGGCCGACCGCCCAAAGGACATCAACGAGCGCCTCGCCTGCCACGCCCGCACCGCGACCGCCACCCCGTAACGGCCGCTCAGAGCCAGTCCCGCCGCTTGAAAATGAAATACAGGCTGACGCACACCACCGCCATCAGCACGATCGCGAAGGGATACCCCAGCACCCAGTGCGTCTCCGGCATGAAGTCGAAGTTCATGCCGTAGATCGTCCCCACCAGCGTCGGCGCGAAGAGGATCGCCGCCCAGGACGAGATCTTCTTGATCTCCTCGTTCTGCTCGAAGCCGGCTTCGGCCAGGGCGCGCATCTCGGCGTTCTGCTGCTGGTTCACCAGGGTCGCGTTGACGGTGAGGATGTCCTGGAGGGCCTGGCGGAAGCCGTCGACGCGTTCGGTGGTGTGGGTGGCGTGGTCGGCCACGTCGCGCAGGTAGCGGCGGAGTTCCTCGTCGATGCCGTACTTCTCGAAGCCGGCGGTGAGGCCTTCGAGCATGCCGTTGAGCGGGCGGGTGGCGCGCTGGAACTCCACGACCTCGCGGGAGAGTTCGTAGATACGGCGCGAGACGCGCGGATCGCCGCCGAAGACCTCGGTCTCGATCTCGTCGATGTCGTTCTGGACCCCGGCGACGACCGGCGCGTAGCCGTCGACGACGGTGTCCAGGACCGCGTAGAGAACCGCTTCGGGCCCGCGCTTGAGGAGTTCGGGGGTGCCCTCCATGCGGCGGCGTACGGAGGACAGGTCGGGGGCCGCGCCGTGCCGGACGGTGATGACGAAGTCGGGGCCGACGAAGATGTGCAGCTCGCCGAAGTCGACTTCTTCGGCGTCGTCCATGTAGCGGGCGGCGCGCAGGACGACGAAGAGGGTGGCGCCGTAGCGCTCCAGCTTGGGGCGCTGGTGGGCCTCCAGGGCGTCCTCCACCGCCAGCGGGTGGAGGTCGAACTCGGAGGCCAGGACCGCCACTTCGGCGGTGGAGGGGCGGTGCAGCCCGATCCAGGCCATGGAGTCGGGCGTGGAGCGCAGATGCCGGAAGGTGTCGGCGAGGGTGTCGTGGGTGCTGACCCGGTGGCCGCCTCGGTAGAGCGCGGCGTTGATGAGGCTGCTCGCCGCGGCGGGCCGGCCCTCGGCCGTGACGGGTTCGGGCGTGGTGCCGGCGGGCGGGGCGGGGGCGGGCCGCTTCTTGGCGGGCTTCTTGCGCAGCGCGCGCAGTCCGCGTCGCCGTCGGCCGGGCGGCTCGCTGCCCGTGGCGCTCATCGCGGAACCGACCTCCGAGACAACTGGGGTGAACAGGAACACAAGAACTCGACGCAGGATATATGGCCGGGGTGTCGACGCTGGTCAGTGCCCATGGTGCAGGATGGGGCAGGCATGTGACGCCACACGTGTGTCATGTCCGGCCAGGTTTGTATGTTTATCCCTAGAATTGCGCGATGCACACACCGCTACCGCAGATATCCAGCGCGCCCCCGAACGAGGTGATTCGGTGAACGGGCCCGATGCCACCGACGAACAGTGGGAAGGGCTCGCCGAGGTCGTCCCCCTTCGCAGCAGCAGTGAATGGCCGTCTTGGCCTGACCACCGCGCCCTGCCTGAGGAGGAACCGGACGAAGAGATGCGGCGTTTCGTCGTCATCCGCGTCCAGACCTTCGCCGACGCCCGCGAGGTCGCCGAGTACCTGATCGCCCAGATCCCGGTCCTGCTCGACCTCTCCGTGGCCGACACCGATGTCGCCAAGCGCATCCTGGACTTCTCCAGCGGCGTCGTCTTCGGACTCGGCAGCGGGATGCACCGCGTGGACACCAATGTCTTCCTGCTCGCTCCCGTCGGCACCGAGGTCGCCGCGCCGCAGGCCGGGGCCGTACCCCGATCGTAGGAAGACCCGCCGGGCAAAACGGTTCTCCGGAACGGCGGCTGCATAGCGTCCGCTCATGGACACTGACTGCGCGCGCCCGGTGGTCGTCGAATTACGCCTGTCCGCTTTCAAGTCGCACCGCGGTCGCACGCTGCCGCTGGGGCCGCTGACCCTGTTGTCCGGCGCCAGCGGCAGCGGCAAGAGCGGCGTACTGCAGGCGTACGAGATCCTCGCGCGGCTCGGCGGCGGGGCGCGCCTGGAGCGGGCCGTGGCGGCGGCGGGCGGCGCGGCGGCGTGCGTGCCGCAGTGGGCGCGCCCCGACGGCGAGGGCCGGCGCGGCTTCCGCATCGGCTGCACGGTCGACGGCCCGGCCGGTGAGATCCGCCTCGACCTCGCCGTACAGGCCGAGCCCGAACTGCGCATCGTCGGCGAGCGGCTGACCGGCGGCGGCACGACGCTGCTGACCACCGCGCTCACGGACCCGGCGCGGCGCGCGGTCCAGGCGGCCTGGCACACCGCGGGCGCGGTGCCGGTGACCCGGGCCCCGCTGCCGGACGACCTGCTGGGCACGGCCCTGCTGCCGCTGCGGGTGGCGGGCAAGACCGAGGGCCAGCGGCTGGTGCTGGCCGCGGCCGAACAGGTCGTGGTCGCGCTGCGCTCGGCGTTCGCCTGCGATCCGCGTCCGGAGGCGATGCGGGGCGCGGCGGGCGGCGCAAAGCCCCATGGTGCCAACGGCGTTGGGGATGCCGGTGTCGAGGGCGCCTGGGGGGACGAGGGGCGGCTGGGCTCCGCGTGCGACAACCTCCCGGCCGTCCTGGAGCGTACGAGCCGGGAGTGCTCGCGGCGGCACGCTGCCCTGGTCTCCGCCGTACGGGCCGGGTGTACGGGACCCGTCGAGGGGCTGTGGGCCGAGGAGCGGGCGGCCGTGCCCGGCGGGCCGCCGGTGCTGCAGGCGCTGATCGGGCGCGGGGAGCTGGGGACCATGCCGGTGGAGCGGCTGGGCGACGGCGAGCTGCGCTATCTCGCGCTGGCGCTCGTCCTGCTCACCGGGCCGAGCGTGCTGGCGATGGACCCGGTGGCGGAGGTGCTGCCCGCCCGGCAGGCGATGGCCGTACTGGCGGACGGCCTGGACCGCTGCATGGACCGGCGCCAGGCCCGCGAACTGCTGGAGCTGGCGGTACGCATGACCGAGCGCGGGCACGTCCGGCTGCTGGCGGCGGTGCGGGACGCGTCGGCCGCGGAGGGGCTGCCCGGTGTGCGGGTGCTACACCTAGGGGTATGAGCGAGGATCTTCACACATTGCAGAAGCGGCTGGCCGACTTCGCGGCGGCCCGGGACTGGCAGCAGTTCCACACCCCCAAGAATCTGGCCGCGGCGCTGAGCGTCGAGGCGTCCGAACTGGTCGAGATCTTCCAGTGGTTGACGCCCGAGCAGTCGGCCGCGGTCATGACGGATCCGCGGACGGCGGGGCGGGTCGAGGACGAGGTCGCCGATGTGCTGGCGTACCTGCTGCAGTTCTGCGAGGTGCTGGGGATCGACGCGCTGACGGCGCTGGCCGCCAAGATCGATCGCAATGAGACGCGGTTCCCGGCGAAGTCGGGCCAGGAAGGCCAAAAAGTCCGGGAAAGTCACCCGGGCCGGGAGGGTTGAAACGCTCTTCGTCACTCTCCGGAGTGATGGATCTTTCCACATCGTCGTGGTTGTCCACAGATTTGCGAATTCCTCTGGCTTTTTTGTCGGTTCAAGTTCACGCTAGGTAGCGGAAGATGAACGCAGCGGAGGCGGGCAACGGGCGAGGGAGGGGTCGCGGATGGATGCGGTGCGAATCATCGCGGCCAGTCGGCGCGGTCTGGCGCAGGCGCGGACAGTGCAGGAGATCGTCGTCGAGGCGTGGCAGGCGCAGGCCCTCGCGGAGGCGATCGGCAGCCATCTGGCGATATCGGGACCCCACGAGGTGCGCTCCAGAGCACACCGGCTGAGCGACGCCGGCTCCCGCCCGGTCGGGGCGCTGCTCTGCCCCTTGCCCAGAGCCGACTCCCTGCGCGCCGCCCAGCTCTCCGAGGTCCGCGACGCCCGAGCCGCCCTCCTGGGCCTGTGCGGCCTCCTCGGCGAGGTCTGCGAGGCCCTGGTGAACATCGTCTGCATCGCCGACGAGGAAGGCCTGTACTGGCACTGCGTAGAAGCCATGGACGCCGCCGACGCCTCCAGAGACCGCGTCTCCGGCATCCTGAAACGCCTCACCACACGCGACCGAGACCCGGCGTGACGCGCCGCCGCCGTATGCCGGTCCCCCGCGGGCGGGCCGCGGGCCGCGGGCCGCGGGCAGGGGGCGGGTGGGGGCGGGCCTGGTCCGTCAGTGGTGCCAGGGGAGCCGGACCGGTTCGGCGGGCGCTCCCGCGGCGCAGAGGCCGGCTACCAACCCGGCCAGTCCGAGCGGGTGGATCGTGTCACTGCTGGCGGCCAGCTCGTCCGCAGTCCACCAGCGGTGCCCTGCGTGGTACTTGAGCTCGTGAGGTTCCTGCCCGGTGGTGTCGACCTGGTGGGAGACAACCCGGTAGTGGAAGAAGAGGTTCTGGAACAGTCCTGAGGCCCAGCCGAGGTCGGCGTGCCCAGACGTCTCCGCGATGCAGCGACCGAGCGCACCCGGTTCGACGGACAGCCCCGTCTCCTCGCGCAGTTCCCGGGCAGCGGCTTGCGCCGGCGTCTCGCCGTCTTCCATGCCCCCGCCGGGGGTTGCCCAGCCGTACCCGGCCTCTGGCCTCTCGGGATCGACGTGGAACTTGAGCAGCAGTACCCGGTCGGCTTCATCGAGCAGTACTACTCGGGCGGATCGGCGGCAGTAGCCCTCATGACCAGACATTCCGGCAGGCTAAGCCAGGAGCACATGAGGGCGCCCGTGAAATCTGCTGTGGCAGGCACGTGCCATGGCCCGCTGGGCTTGCTCTGGTACTGCGCTGGGGCGGGGGTGAGGGATGGGGGATGGGGGTGGGGCGGGGAGGGTGGGGGCGGGGGGGACCCGCCCCCGGAGGGGTGAGGCAGGGGTGGTTCAGTCGGTGGGGAGGTCCCTGCCGGGACGGTCCGTGCCGTAGGGGGTGCCGGGGCCGTCGCTTCCGGAGGCGGTGCTGTCAGGGGTGTTGTGGGTGGGGGAGACCGGGGGGCGGTTGCCGGGGGAGTGCAGGTCTGTGCTGAGATCGGAGAGGTCGGCGTTGAGTGCTGCCATCAACTCCTCCATCTGCTGCAGGAGACCTTTGGGCGCGCCCTGCTGCTCGGGTACGGCAGCCTGGTCCGGCACGGCTTCCTGGGACATGCGGCCTCCTCGGCCTGGGCCCTCCCCTTCGGGGGAGGACGGCGTTGCACTTGTCGCGACCGGCAGCGGCCACCGGTGCGCGGGCCGGGCGGTCCGACTCCGCCCTCGCCAACGATCACCGAACTACAGAGTCACTGGCCCGCGCGCGAGCGACCAGCAGTGTTGACGGATATTCACCCGACGGTGGAACTCCAACCGAGGGCGGGGGCTAACGATTGACGTGCGTTCGAGAGTGCAGGATGGGGGCATGGATCTCCGTATCTTCACCGAGCCCCAGCAAGGCGCTTCGTACGACACCCTGCTCACCGTCGCCAAGGCCACCGAGGACCTCGGCTTCGACGCTTTCTTCCGTTCCGACCACTATCTGCGCATGGGCAACGCCGACGGGCTGCCCGGCCCCACGGACGCCTGGATCACCCTGGCCGGGCTGGCCCGGGAGACCAAGCGCATCCGCCTGGGGACGCTGATGACGGCGGGCACCTTCCGGCTGCCCGGCGTGCTGGCCATCCAGGTGGCCCAGGTGGACCAGATGTCGGGCGGCCGGGTGGAACTCGGTCTGGGCGCGGGCTGGTTCGAGGAGGAGCACCGGGCGTACGGCATCCCCTTCCCCAAGGAGAAGTTCGCGCGCCTGGAGGAGCAGTTGGCGATCGTCACGGGGCTGTGGGCCACCGAGGTCGGCCAGGAGTTCAGCTTCGACGGCACGTACTACCAGTTGGAGAAGTCGCCCGCGCTGCCCAAGCCCGCTCAGCGCAAGCTGCCGGTGCTCATCGGTGGCCACGGTGCGACGCGTACCCCGCGGCTGGCAGCGCGGTTCGCCGATGAGTTCAACATCCCCTTCGCCTCGATCGAGGACAGCGAGCGGCAGTTCGGGCGGGTGCGGGCGGCCGCGGAGACCGCCGGGCGCAAGGGGGACGACCTGGTGTACTCCAACGCGCTGGTGGTCTGCGTGGGCAAGGACGACGCCGAGGTGGCGCGGCGGGCCGCGGCGATCGGCCGCGAGGTGGAGGAGCTGAAGGCCAACGGGCTGGCCGGTTCGCCCGCCGAGGTCGTCGACAAGATCGGGAAGTACGCGGACATCGGGGCGTCCCGGGTGTACCTGCAGATCCTGGACCTGGATGATCTCGACCACCTGGAGCTGATCGCCTCGCAGGTGCAGTCGCAGCTGAGCTGAGCCGGGAGGGGCGCCGCCCTGCACCTCGCCCCGCGCCCCGCGCCCGCCGTACGTACCGCGCGTACGGCGGGCGCGGAAAACTGGTTGGGAAAAAGGGGGCAGGTCGGGCAATACTCAAACGCGTGTTCCTGACCATCAGTACAACTGGCAGCACCGACCGTCCCGCGACCGACCTCGGATTCCTGCTGCACAAGCATCCCGACAAGTCGCAACGGTTCTCCACGTCCCACGGCACCGCGCATGTGGTGTACCCCGAGGCGGACGACGAGCGCTGCACGGCCGCCCTGCTGCTGGAGGTTGACCCCGTCGTGCTGGTCCGCCGCGGCCGCGGCAAGGGCCGCGGTGGCGCACCGGACTCGACGCTGGCCCAGTACGTCAACGACCGCCCCTACGCGGCCTCTTCACTGCTGGCCGTCGCGATCGGCAGCGTCTTCGCCACCGCCATGAAGGGGCAGTGCACGGCCCGCCCCGAGCTGCCGGGGCAGCCGCTGCCGCTGCGCATCGAGGTCCCGGCGCTGCCCGCGCGCGGCGGCGCGGAGCTGGTGCGCCGCCTCTTCGAGCCGCTGGGCTGGACGGTGTCCGCCGAGCCGGTGGCGCTGGACGAGCAGTTCCCCGAGTGGGGCGACTCGCGCTACGTACGCCTCGTACTGGAAGGGGAGCTGCGGCTGTCGCAGGCGCTGCGGCACCTGTACGTCCTGCTGCCGGTGCTGGACGACGCCAAGCACTACTGGGTCGCGCCCGACGAGGTCGACAAGCTGCTGCGGGCCGGGCAGGGCTGGCTGGAGAGCCACCCCGAGCAGAAGCTGATCGCGGGGCGCTACCTGGCGCGCCGCTGGTCGCTGACGCGCACGGCGCTGGAGCGCCTGGAGCTGGCGCGGCTGGCGGAGGCGGACGACGTGGAGGCCGAGGAGCTGGACAACGCCGTCGACGAGGAGGCGGACACCGAGGAGCGCCCGGTGCCGCTGGCGGTGCGGCGGCGCGAGGCGATCCTGGAGGTGCTGCGCTCCGCCGGTGCGGCCCGGGTGCTCGATCTGGGCTGCGGGCCGGGCCAGTTGGTGGGCGCGCTGCTCAAGGAGCGGCAGTTTACCGACATCGTCGGGGTGGACGTGTCGATGCGGGCGCTGCACGAGGCGCGGCGCCGGCTGCGGCTGGAGCGGATGCCCGAGCGGCAGTCGCAGCGGGTGCGGCTGCTGCAGGGTTCGCTGGCGTACACCGACGCCCGGCTCACCGGCTACGACGCGGCGGTGCTCAGCGAGGTGATCGAGCACGTCGACCTGCCGAGGCTGCCGGCGCTGGAGTACGCGGTCTTCGGCGCGGCCCGGCCCGCCACGGTCGTGGTGACCACGCCGAACGTCGAGTACAACGTGCGCTGGGAGTCGCTGCCCGCGGGGCAGGTGCGCCACCGCGACCACCGGTTCGAGTGGACGCGGCAGGAGTTCGGCGACTGGGCGCGGCAGGTGGCCGAACGGCACGGGTACGCCGTGGAGTTCGCGCCGGTGGGACCGGAGGACCCCGAGGTGGGGGCGCCGACCCAGATGGCCGTGTTCCGTATCGGCGCCGCGTCCGCCACGGACAGCGCGAGCCACGCCGCCGTCACCGGCACCACCACGACAGACACGACAGACACGACAGACACGACAGACACGACAGAAAACACGACGGAAAAGGAGGCCGTGGCATGACCGAGCACCCGACCACCGGGCGCGCCCTGGCCGTGCCCGACCTTTGCCTGGTGGTGCTGATCGGCGCCACCGGATCGGGCAAGTCCACCTTCGCCGCCCGGCACTTCAAGCCCACCGAGGTCATCTCCTCCGACTTCTGCCGCGGGCTGGTCAGCGACGACGAGAACGACCAGGCCGCCACCAAGGACGCCTTCGAGGTGCTGCACTTCATCGCGGGCAAGCGCCTGGCGGCCGGGCGGCGCACCGTCATCGACGCCACGAGCGTGCAGTCCGAGTCGCGCGGGCAGCTGGTACGGCTGGCCCGCGAGCACGATGTGCTGCCGGTCGCGATCGTGCTGGACGTCCCCGAGGAGGTGTGCGCCGAGCGAAACGCCCGGCGCGCCGACCGGGCCGGGCTGCCGCGCCGCGTCATCCAGCGCCACCAGCGCGAACTGCGGCGCTCCCTGCGGCACTTGGAGCGCGAGGGCTTCCGCAAGGTGCACATCCTGCGCGGCGCGGAGCAGGTCGAGGCCGCCGAGGTCGTCACCGAGCGCCGCTTCAACGACCTGCGCCACCTCACCGGCCCCTTCGACATCGTCGGCGACATCCACGGCTGCCGCTCCGAGCTGGAGACGCTGCTGGCCGAGCTGGGGTACGCCATCGAGCGGGACGCGCTGGGCCGCGCCGTGGACGCCGTCCACCCCCAGGGCCGTACGGCGGTCTTCGTCGGCGACCTGGTGGACCGCGGCCCGGACAGCCCCGGCGTGCTGCGCCTGGTGATGGGCATGGTCGCGGCGGGCCACGCGCTGTGCGTGCCGGGCAACCACGAGAACAAGCTCGGCCGCTACCTGAGCGGCCGCAACGTCCAGCACACCCACGGGCTGGCCGAGACCATCGAGCAGCTGGAGCGCGAGGAAGCTGCCGACCCCGAATTCCGGTCGCGGGCAGCGGAGTTCATCAGGTCGCTGGTCAGTCATTACGTCCTGGACGGCGGCGCGCTGGTGGTGTGCCACGCCGGGCTGCCGGAGAAGTACCACGGCCGTACGTCGGGCCGGGTGCGGTCCTTCGCGCTGTACGGCGACACCACCGGCGAGACCGACGAGTTCGGGCTGCCGGTGCGCTACCCGTGGGCCGAGGACTACCGCGGCCGCGCCGCCGTCGTCTACGGCCACACGCCGACCCCGCGTGCGGGCTGGCTCAACAACACCATCTGCCTGGACACCGGCTGTGTGTTCGGCGGGAAGATGACCGCGCTGCGCTGGCCCGAGCGCGAGCTGGTGGACGTACCGGCCGAGCAGGTCTGGTACGAGCCCGCCAAGCCGCTGCTCAGCGAGGCGCCGGGCGGCGCGGACGGGCGCCCGCTGGACCTGAAGGACGTGCACGGCAAGCGGGTCGTGGAGACCCGGCACATGGGCCGGATCGCGGTCAAGGAGGAGAACGCCGCGGCCGCGCTGGAGGTGATGAGCCGCTTCGCGGTCGACCCGCGGATGCTGCCCTACCTCCCGCCGACGATGGCGCCCACCGCCACCTCCCAGGAGGAGGGCTACCTGGAGCACCCCGTCGAGGCCTTCGCCGCCTACCGGGCGGAGGGGGTGCGCGAGGTGGTGTGCGAGGAGAAGCACATGGGCTCGCGGGCGGTGGTGCTGGTGTGCCGTGACGCCCAGGCCGCGGCCGAGCGGTTCGGGGCGGCGCCCGGTGTCACCGGCGCGCTCTACACCCGTACCGGCCGCCCGTTCTTCGACGATACGCAGACGACCGAGCAGATCCTGGCGCGGCTGCGCGCGAGCGTCGAGGGCGCCGGGCTGTGGGACGAGCTGGACACCGACTGGCTGCTGCTGGACGCCGAGTTGATGCCCTGGTCGCTCAAGGCCGCCGGTCTGCTGCGGCAGCAGTACGCCGCCGTGGGTGCCGCGTCCGGCGCGGTGCTGCCCGGCGCGCTGGCCGCGCTGGAGTCGGCCTCGGCGCGCGGCGTGGACGTCACGGAGCTGCTGGGCCGCCAGCGCGAACGGGCCGCGGACGCCGCGGCGTTCACCGACGCCTACCGCCGCTACTGCTGGCCGGTCGAGGGTCTGGAGGGCGTGCGCCTGGCGCCGTTCCAGGTGCTCGCGGCGGCGGGCAAGAACCTGGCGACCGTGCCGCACGACCGCCAGCTGGCCTGGCTGGACCGCCTGGTGGAGCACGACGCCGGCGGGCTGCTGCAGCGCACCGGCCGCCTGGTCGTGGACACCGGGGACGAGGCGTCCGTCGCGGCCGGCGTGAAGTGGTGGCTGGACCTGACGGCCGACGGCGGCGAGGGCATGGTCGTCAAGCCGCTGCAGGCGCTGGTGACCACCGGTGAGCGGCGGCTCGTACAGCCCGGCATCAAGTGCCGCGGCCGCGAGTACCTGCGGATCATCTACGGCCCGGAGTACACCCGGCCCGAGAACCTGAAGCGGCTGCGGGTGCGCCACCTGGGCCACAAGCGCTCCCTGGCGCTGCGCGAGTACGCGCTGGGCCTGGAGGCGCTGGACCGGCTGGCCGGGGACGAGCCGCTGTGGCGGGTGCACGAGGCGGTCTTCGCCGTACTGGCCCTGGAGTCGGAGCCGGTGGACCCGCGGCTGTGAGGCCGGGGCGCTGCGCTCTGCTGGAGGGGCGGTCAGGTATCCGCAGGCCGGTGGGGGCTGGTCGCTCAGTCCCCCGCGCCCCTTACAGGGCACGGGAGTTCACCTGCCTTCGGCACCCTCCAGGGCTCACCCGGCCCGCGCGGCGCGGTAGGACCGCCGGTAGTCGACCGGCGGTACGCCCACCGCGCGGGTGAAGTGGCGGCGCAGATTGGCGGCCGTGCCCAGGCCGCACAGCTGCGCCACCCGGTCCATCGGCAGATCGCCGCCCTCCAGCAACTCCCGTGCGCGGGCGATGCGTTGGGCCTGCAGCCACTGCAAGGGGGTGGTGCCGGTGGCGGCGTGGAAGCGGCGGGCCAGGGTGCGCGGGCTGGTGTGCGCCCTGCGGGCCAGGCCGGCGACGGTCAGCGGCTCCTCCAGGTGTTCGCGCGCCCAGTGCAGCAGCGGCGACAGGGAGGTGTCCGTACGGGCCGGGACCGGCGCCTGGATGTACTGGGCCTGGCCTCCGGGCCGGTGCGCGGGCGCGACCAGCTGCCGGGAGAGGGTGTTGGCCGCCTCGGTGCCGAAGTCCTCGCGCACCAGATGCAGACACACATCGATGGACGCGGTCGAACCGGCGCCGGTCAGCACATCGCCGTGGTCGACGTACAGGACCGAGGGGTCCACTTCCACGGCCGGATGGCGCTCGGCGAGCAGCGCGGCGTACATCCAGTGCGTCGCGGCCCGGCGCCCGTCCAGCAGGCCGGTCGCGGCGAGCGTGAAGGCGCCCGAACACAGTGACACCAGCCGCGCGCCCCTGCGGTGGGCCGCGCGCAGCGCCTGGACCAGCTCCGGCGGCGGATCGCCGTGCACATCCGCCGACGCCGGTACGACCACGGTGTCGGCGGCGACCAACTCCTTTGCGCCGTAAGCGGTGTCGGTGCGGAACCAGGAGCGGGAGCGGGCCGATGTGCCGTCCTCGGTGCCGATGGCACAGACCCGCAGGTCGTACCAGCCCTCGGGGGTGCCGGGCCGGTCGCTGCCGAAGATGTGGCAGGGGACGGCGACTTCGAAGAAGGGCATCGCGTCGGTGACCGCGACGGCGAGGGTAGGCATGGCAGGAATGTAGCGGGTGCTGTCGGTTCTGCCACTCGTGGGGTGCGGGCCGCGCGACGAAGCTGGACGGACATGACGATCTCTTCTTCGGCCTCCCCGGGGACCGGTGCGTCCGCGACGGGCACCACCCCCGGGGCCGCCCCCGACCCGCGCCGCTGGCTGGTCCTGGCCACCGCCTCGGCCGCCCAGTTCCTGGCCGTGCTCGACCTGATCGCGGTCACCATCGCCTATCCGGCCATCGGCGCGGACTTCGGCTCACCGCCCTCCTCGCAGCTGTCCTGGGTGCTCAGCGCCTACACGATCGTGCTGGCGGCGCTGCTCGTACCGGCCGGGAGGATCGCCGACGAGGCGGGGCGGCGGCGCTGCTTCCTGCTGGGCATGGTGCTCTTCGGGCTGGCCTCGCTGGCCTGCGCGGCGGCCCCCGGCCTCGGTGTGCTGATCGCGGCCCGAGCCGTCCAGGGGGTGGCGGCGGCCGTACTGATCCCCACCTCGCTGTCCCTGGCGCTGCCCGTCTTCCCGGCCCGGGAGAGGGCCACGGCGGTGGGCGTGTGGACCGCGGTCAGCGCGGTGGCGGCCAGCTCCGGACCGGTGATCGGCGGGCTGCTGGCCGCCTCCGACTGGCGGTGGATCTTCCTGATCAATGTGCCGGTGGTGCTGGTCGCGGTGGCCGTGGGCCGGCTGCTGCTGCCGCGTTCGGTACGGGGGCCGCGGCACAGCCTGGACCTGCCGGGCAGCGCGCTGGTCCTGCTCACCGTCGCCGCTCTGGTCACCGGCTTCGTCCAGGCCCCCGAGTGGGGCTGCACGGCGCCGGGCACACTCGCCTTCCTGGCGGCCGGTCTGCTGGCGGCGGGGCTGTGCGTACGCCACGTACGCCGGGCCGCCGAGCCCGTCGTGGAGCCCGCCCTCTTCCGCACCCGCGGCTTCACCGCCGCGACCCTGGGCCTGCTGGTCTACTTCGTCGCCTACTCCGCGATGACGCTGGGCACCACGCTGCTGTTCACCGAGGTCTGGCACTTCTCCTCACAGGATGCGGGTCTGGCGATCGCGCTCTGGCCGCTCACCGTCCTGCTGGTCTCCGCGGTCTCGGGCCGCGCCGTACGGGCCCTGGGGGAGCGGGGGACGGCGCTGCTGGGGGCGGCGGCCTTCACCGCGGCCCCCCTGTGGTGGCTGGTGGCGGCGCCCGCGGGCGGCGGTGACTACGCCGCCGGATACCTGCCCGGCCTCGTCCTCGCCGGAGTGGGAACGGGGCTGTTCCAGCCGGTGATGTTCGCGGCCACCGGGCGCCTGGCGGCCGGCCGGCTCTCGCTCGGCTCGGGCGTGCTGATGGTCGCCCGGCAGGGAGGTACGGCGCTGGGCGTGGCCGTACTCGTGGCGGTCGTGGGGCACCGCACCACGCCGGGGGCGCTGCACACCGGCTGGATCCTGATGGCCCTGACGGCGGCCGCCGCCCTTCTGGCCGCGGCGGCGCTGCGCAAACCGGCGCCGTGACGCCGCGGCCGTGACGCCGACCGCGTAACGCCGACCGCGTGACGTCAGGCCCGTAACGCCGACCGCGGGACGCCGGGCCCGTGACGCCGACCGCGTGACGCCGCGCCCCCTCCCGTACCACCCGTCCCGCTGTCCGGATCAGGCCCCTTGGCCCCCCTCCGCCTCACACATCGAGTGATCTCACCGGAATCCGGCCAGGATGGGGGGATGGGATTCCATGTCGACTCCGAGGCCGGGCGGCTGCGCCGCGTCATCCTGCACCGCCCCGATCTGGAGCTCAAGCGCCTGACCCCCACCAACAAGGACGCGCTGCTCTTCGACGACGTGCTGTGGGTGCGCCGGGCCAGGGCCGAACACGACGCCTTCGCCGACGTCCTCAGAGACCGCGGCGTGGAAGTGCACCTCTTCGGGGACCTGCTGGCCGAGAGCCTTGAGGTCCCCGAAGCGCGTGCGCTCGTACTGGACCGGGTCTTCGACGAGAAGGAGTACGGGCCGCTGGCCACCGACCACCTGCGCGCCGCCTTCGACGAACTGCCCGTCCCCGACCTGGTCCAGGCCCTGGTCGGCGGCATGACCAAGCGGGAGTTCCTGTCCTGGAGCGCCGAGCCGACCTCGGTGCGCTTCCACGTCATGGATCTGGACGACTTCCTGCTGGGCCCGCTGCCCAACCACCTGTTCACCCGCGACACCTCCGCCTGGGTGTACGACGGGGTGTCCATCAACGCCATGCGCTGGCCGGCCCGGCAGCGCGAGACCGTGCACTACGAGGCGATCTACCGGCACCACCCGCTCTTCACCCACGAGGACTTCCGGGTCTGGTCGCAGGGCCAGCGCGACTACCCCTCCACCATCGAGGGCGGCGACGTCCTGGTCCTCGGCAACGGCGCGGTGCTCATCGGGATGAGCGAGCGCACCACGCCGCAGGCCGTGGAGATGCTGGCGCGCGGGCTGTTCGCGGCGGGCTCGGCGCGCACGATCGTGGCGCTGGACATGCCCAAGCGGCGGGCCTTCATGCACCTGGACACCGTCATGACGATGGTCGACGGGGACACCTTCACCCAGTACGCGGGCCTGGGCATGCTGCGCTCGTACACCATCGAACCGGGCTCGGGCGAGCGCGAGCTGAAGGTCACCGACCACCCGCCGGAGCACATGCACCGCGCCATGGCGGCGGCGCTGGGCCTGGACGAGATCCGGGTGCTCACCGCCACCCAGGACGTGCACTCCGCCGAGCGCGAGCAGTGGGACGACGGCTGCAACGTGCTGGCCGTGGAGCCGGGGGTGGTGGTCGCCTATGAGCGCAATGTCACCACCAACACCTTCCTTCGCCGCCGTGGCATCGAGGTCATTACGATTCCGGGGAGCGAGCTGGGGCGGGGCAGGGGCGGGCCGCGCTGCATGAGCTGCCCGGTGGAGCGGGACGCGGTGGGGGCGTGACGTTTTTGCGGCGGGGGCGCGGCGCCCCGCGGGAAGCGGCCGTCACCCACCGGCCGTATAGCGATGCATAGCGTCGTATACACTTCCAGCGTCCCCGTATGCCGCGACCTAGGAGCCCACCCATGGCGATAGACCTCACGGGCCGCCACTTCCTCAAGGAGCTGGACTTCAGCGCCGAGGAGTTCTGCAGCCTGATCGCGCTGGCCGCCGAGCTGAAGGCCGCCAAGCGCGCGGGCACCGAGGTACGCCGGCTCGTGGGCAAGAACATCGCGCTGATCTTCGAGAAGACCTCGACCCGTACGCGCTGCGCGTTCGAGGTCGCCGCCGCTGACCAGGGGGCCCACACCACGTACCTGGACCCGGCGGGATCGCAGATCGGCCACAAGGAGTCGGTCAAGGACTCCGCGCGGGTGCTCGGCCGGATGTTCGACGCCATCGAGTACCGGGGCAGCGCCCAGGACAACGTCGAGGAGCTGGCCGCGCACGCCGGGGTCCCCGTCTACAACGGCCTGACCGACCAGTGGCACCCCACCCAGATGCTCGCCGACGTCCTGACCATGGCCGAGCACGCCCCCGGCACGCCCCTGGAGCACATCGCCTTCGCCTACCTGGGCGACGCCCGCTACAACATGGGCAACTCCTACCTGATCACCGGCGCGCTGCTGGGCATGGACGTACGCATCGTGGCGCCCAAGGTGCTGTGGCCCGACGAGGCCGTCGTCGCCAGGGCGCACGAGCTGGCGGCCGCCAGCGGCGCGCGCATCCTCCTCACCGAGGACGTGCACGAGGGCGTGCGCGGCGCGGACTTCGTCGCCACCGACGTGTGGGTGTCCATGGGCGAGTCCAAGGAGGTGTGGGACGAGCGGATCGCGCTGCTGGGCCCGTACGCCATCACCATGGACGTGCTGGCGGCCACCGGCAA
Source organism: Streptomyces sp. UF-297 (assembly GCF_058245575.1). Classification (NCBI taxonomy): domain Bacteria; kingdom Bacillati; phylum Actinomycetota; class Actinomycetes; order Kitasatosporales; family Streptomycetaceae; genus Streptomyces; species Streptomyces sp. UF-297. The sequence continues at coordinate 100,425 of NZ_JBSIBZ010000011.1, forward strand.
TCCGGACGTGAAGTTCCTGCACTGCCTGCCGGCCTTCCACGACCTGGGCACGGACGTGGCCCGGGAGATCCACGCGCGGCACGGGCTGACCTCGCTGGAGGTCACCGACGAGGTCTTCGAGTCCGAGCACTCCGTCGTCTTCGACGAGGCGGAGAACCGGATGCACACCATCAAGGCGGTGCTGGTGGCGACCCTGGCCGGCTGAGACCCCGGCACCACCCTCTCCAACCCCGCCGTTCCACCCGCACCGACTGCACTTCGTGCACCACCTGCAAGACCAGAGAAGAGAACCACCCCATGCCCTCGTCAGGTCCGTCCGGACTGCGCATCAAGTCCCCCGACCTCCTCATCGCCGAATCCGGCGCGGACCTCGAAGGCCACGGCCTCAAGCGCACCATGGGGCTCTTCCAGCTCGTGTGCTTCGGCGTCGGCGCGATCGTGGGCACCGGCATCTTCGTCGGCCTGTCCGACACCGTCGGCCAGGCCGGTCCCGCCGTCCTGGTCTCCTTCGTACTCGCCGCCATCACCTGCGTGTTCACCGCGTTCGCATTCGCGGAACTGGGCGGCGCGATACCGGTCTCCGGCAGCTCCTACTCCTACGCGTACGCCACGCTCGGCGAGCGCACCGCCTTCCTGGTGGGCTGGTGCCTGCTGCTCGAATACGGCGTCTCGGTCTCGGCCGTCGCCGTCGGCTGGGGCCAGTACCTCAACGAACTGCTGCAGTCCCTCGTCGGCTGGCAGCTGCCCGCCGCCCTGTCCAGCCCGCCCGGCGACGGCGGCGTGGTCAACGTCCCGGCCGTCGTGGTGATGCTGCTGGCCGCGCTGCTGCTGGTACGCGGCATCCGCGAGAGCGCCCGGGCCACCGCCGCCATGGCCGTCCTGAAGCTCGCGATCCTGATCCTGTTCTGCGGCATCGCCTTCACCGCCTTCCAGGACGGCAACCTCACCCCGTTCGCCCCCGAGGGCATCGCCGGGATCACCTCCGGCGCCTCGGTCGCCTTCTTCTCCTACATCGGCTTCGACGCGATCACCACGGCCGGCGAAGAGGTCAAGAACCCCCGCCGCAACATCCCCGTGGCGATCATGATCTGCATCGGTGTGGTCACGGTCCTGTACTGCCTGGTGGCGCTCGCCGCCATCGGCGCCCTCAGCGCCGACCAGGTCGCCGACAAGCCCGCGGCGCTCTCCCTGATCGTCAACCAGGTCACCGACTCGGCCCTGGGCGGCGGCGTGATCGCCTTCGGCGCGGTCGTCGCCATCGCCTCGGTGGTGCTGGCGGTGATGTACGGGCAGTCCCGCATCCTGATGTCGATGTCCCGCGACGGGCTGATCCCCCGCGTCTTCGAGCGGATCTCGCCCCGTACCTCCACGCCGGTCGCCGGCACCTGGATCGTCGCCGTCGCCTTCGCGATCCCCGCGGCCGTCGTCCCGCTGGACGTGGTGATGAACCTGACCACCATCGGCACCCTGGCCATCATGGCCGTGGTCAACATCAGCGTGATGGTGCTCCGCCGCACCCGCCCCGACCTGCCGCGCCGCTTCCGCGTCCCGCTCTTCCCCGTCAGCCCCGTCCTGGGCATCGCCTTCTGCCTCTACCTGATCTACGGCACCGGTCCGGCGACCTGGCTCCAGTTCGGCGCCTTCCTCGTCGTCGGAGCGCTGGTCTACAGCCTCTACGGGCGCCGCAGGTCCCGCCTGAACGCCGCGGAGGTCAGCGACGCGGCGGCTGAGCCGGCACCGAAGGCAGGGTGAACCACACAGCCTTGCCGTGCTCGGTGGGGCGGCACCCGGCCGCCGAACTGAGCGTCCGTATCAGCAGCAGACCGCGCCCGCCCTCCTGGAACGGGTCGGTCCGCTGCTCGGGCACCCGCTCCCCGAGCCCCTCGAACGGCACCGGATCGCGGTCGTGCACCTCCACCTGACAGCCGGACGGCAGCAGCTCGACCACCAGCTCTATGGGGAAGCGGCCGTCGGTGTGCTCCACGGCGTTGGCGACCAGCTCGGCGGTCAGCAGCTCGGCGGTGTCGCTGTCGGCGGGCGCCGCGCCGTCCAGGGGCGCGTCGAGGTCCGCCAGCGCCGTACGGATCAGGGCGCGGGCGATGGGGACGGCGACCGCGGTGTGCGGCAGGGCGATCCTCCAGGAGGCGAGGGTGGAGGGTTCCGGCAAGGCGCTGTTTCCGTTCACAGAAGGCCAGAGGGGCCCGGGGGGATTGCGGACCGATCCAACAGGATGCCTCAACGGTACGTAGTTCAATATCGGACGGTCAGGGACAGGGGGCCGGAAGTGACCGGGACCACTTGACGCCCGCGGCCGGGACCTTCGCCAAAAACGCAGGACTTTCAGCAGGTTTGGCGGTAGGGCACCTCGGGGATGTACGCCGCCCACTGCGCACGGCTCAGCCCGCCGCCGGCCCGCTCGCACACCGCGGCGGTGACGCGGTGGGCGTCCAGGGCATAGGCCCGCAGCGGGACGTGGTCCCCGGCGGCGTACAGCGTCGCGCCGTCCGCGCCGAAGGACAGCGCGAGGACCGAGTCCCCCGGCGTCTTGAACGCCCCGCCCAGGCGCTGGTTGGTGGCCACGTCCCACAGCTGCAGCGTGCCCTGGCCGCCCGCCACGGCCAGGGTGCGGCCGTCGCGGGAGAAGGCCAGCGCCGCCACCGTGGTCGCCGCGTCCTGCTGCTCCTTGGTGAAGGTGCCCGACAGACTGCCCAGGCGCCGCCGGGCCGCGCCGTCCCAGACGGTCACCCGGCCCCCGTTCTCGCCCACCGCCAGATACCTCCCGTCCGGGCTGAACGCCAGCGCCGTCACCGCCACCGGGGCCGACTCCCGCCGGGTGGTACGGCCCGAGGGCAGCTGCGCGACCCGGTCGCCGGACCCCGCCAGCAGCCCGCCGTCCGGCCGCAGCGCCAGCGTCACCCAGCCCACGCCCCGCACCGTGCGCAGCCTGGCCCGGCGGCGCAGGTCCCACAGCTCGACCGGCCCCGCTGCCGTCTCCCAGGCCACCGCGAGGGTGTGCCCGTCCGGGCTCAGCGCGATCGCGTTGAGCGAGCCGACCGCCTCCTTGGGGCGGGGGAGGTCCAGGGAAGAGCTGCGCCCGGTCCGGCCGTCGTAGACGTACAGCCGCTGCGCCCTGCCGGGTTCATCGGGGCCCGCAAGGCCGTGGACGACGATCCGGCCGTCCGCGCTGAGCCCCAGCAGCTCCTGACAGTTCTCGTCGGGGCACGGCAGCCGCCGCAGGGCGGTGAGCCGGCGGCCGGTGTGCCCGTCCAGCAGCCGGAAGGTCTTGGCACCCGGGCCCCCCTCGGCCCGCGTGGTGGCCAGCACGGTGCCGTCCGGGCTGAACCGGGCGGCGGCCACGGCGCCGCGCTGCCACGCGGGCCCGTCCGCACTGCCGTGCTGCCACCCGGGGCCGACCGCACCGCCGACGTCCAAGGTGCGCACCATCGTCGCCACCTCGCCCTGCGGCATCAGCAGGGAGTAGCGGATCCTGCGCTGCTCGGTGTCCAGGCGCAGTTCCACGATGTCGTCCCCGGCGACCCCGTACCGGTAGACGGGTTCGTCGGGGTCCGAGGTGCGCCACAGCAGGATCTCGTGGGTGCCGGCGGCCGCGACGTAGGCGCCGTCCTCGCTGAAGGCCATGCGGGTCAGGCCGGGGAAGTCGATCCGGCCCAGCTCCCTGCCCGCCGTGACGTCCCATCTGCGGATCGCGCCCTGCTCCAGTACGGCCAGGACCGGGCGGGGGCCGGGGACGAACGCGAGCACGCCGTGGTGGTCGAAGGAGTCCCGGTCGCAGTCCGCCCGGGGCAGCCCGCCCTTGGTCAGCAGCCGTTTCGCGGCCACGTCCCACACCTCGATCCGCTGCGCGCGGCACAGCGCCAGCAGCCGGTCGTCCGGGCTGACGGCCACGCCCTCCACGCCCCGGGCCTCGGGCGCGAACAGCAGCCGCCGCCGGCCGACGTCCCACAGCTGTACGGAGGCGCCGGAACCGGTGGAGCCGACCACGAGCGTGCGGCCGCTGGGGGAGAAGCGCTCGGGCGTCGCCAGGGCCTTGGGCAGGGTGGCCTCGGCGCCCGAGGCCACCTCGCGCACCCGTACCCCGCCCTTGGGCCGCGCCAGCGCCAGCCGCCGCGCGTCGGGGCTCAGCACCGCCGGTGCCATGCCGCTCCCGGCCGCCGGGCCCCCGCTCCGGCGCCGCCGGGCCACGGTGTCCCACAGCCACACCTCCCGGTCGCCGAAGTCGACCGCGGTGCGCCCGTCGGCGCTCAGGCGCGCCGGTGCGTCCGTGGAGCTGGTGACCGGCACCCGGAACGCGTCCTGCTCCCGCTGGGTGGTCGCCGCCATCAGCGCCGCCCGCGTCTCGGTGGTCTCGGCGACGCCGTGCGCCGCGATGCTCAGCCGCAGCGCCGTACGGGGGTCGGCGTAGCGGTTGTTGTCGGCGACCGCCGCCACCCGGCGGGCCGCCGTCTCCACGCGCCGGCGCTCGTTGGTCCGGCCCTGCTGCCAGACCACGGCCCCCGCCACCAGCGCCAGCACGACGAGCAGGGACAGGCCGCCGACCAGCAGCCGCATCCGGCGGCGCTCCCGGGTGCCGTGCGCCTGGCTCGCGGCCAGGAACTCCCTTTCCAGCGGGGTGAGTTCCTCGGGGGCGAAGGCCGCTTCCCGCGCCGCGGTCAGCCGCGCGCCGCGGTACAGCGCGCCCGCGTCGCGCGCCAGCTCGTCCCAGCCGCGCGCCGCCTCCGTCAGCCGCCGGTGCAGCCGCAGGCGGCCGCGGTCCTCCTGGATCCAGCCGTGCAGCCGCGGCCAGGCCGTGATCAGCGCCTCGTGGGCCAGGTCGACGGTGGTGTCGTCGACGGTCAACAGCCGTGCGCGCACCAGCTGTTCGAGGACGAGCGCGGTGTCGGGCCCGGCGCCCGAGGCCAGTTCGGCCCGCACCACGCTGCGCCGGGTGTCCTGGGTGCCCTCGCCCGGGGTGATGAGCCGCAGCAGGATGCGCCGGGCCGTCTCCTGCTGCTCGGGGGACAGCCGCGCGAAGACCCGCTCGGCGGTCTTGGCGACCGCGCCGTGCACTCCGCCCGCCGCCTCGTAGGCCTCCTCGGTCAGCGCCCGCCCACGGCGTCTGCGCCAGGTCTCCAGCAGGGCGTGCGAGAGCAGCGGCAGGCCGCCCGGCGCGTCGGCGGTCTCCGCCACCAGACGTGCGGTCAGGGCCCGTTCGACGATCAGGCTCTGGGCGGCGGCGGGCCGTACCACCGCCTCGCGCAGCTCCTGTGTGCTCATCGGCCCCACCGGCAGGCTGGCCTCCCGCAGCGCCGCGGTAAGCCCCCGGTGCTCCAGGCAGCGACCGTAGAAGTCCGCGCGGACGCCCAGCACCACCCGTAACCCGCTGTCCGTGTCCCTGGCGTGCAGCAGCAGCCCGATGAACTCCGCGCGCTCGCGCCGGTCGTGGCAGAGCGTGAAGATCTCCTCGAACTGGTCGACGAGCAGCCAGGTGTCGCCCGGGGAGCCGGCCGGGGTGAACAGCTCGCGGTGGCTGCGCGCGGGCCGGTCGCCCGGGGTGAATAGGCGCAGCGCCGCCGGGCGCGGGAGCTGTGCCGTGCCGCTGTGCAGGGCGGCCGCCAGACCGGCGCGCAGCAGCGAGGACTTGCCGCTGCCGGAGGGCCCGAAGACGGTGGTGAAACGGTGCTCGCGCACCAGGCGCAGCAGGTCCTCCGTGAGCTGCGCGCGCCCGAAGTACCGCTCGTGGTCGGCCACATCGAAGCGGGCCAGGCCCAGGTACGGCGGCGGGGCGCCGTCGTCCTCGACGGTGTCCGGCGCGGGCTCGTGGGCGAGCTCGTGCCAGCGCCGCTCCCACTCCGCAGTGTCCCCGCCGCAGGCGCGTACGTAGGCCAGGGTGACCGCGAGGGTGGGCAGTTTCTCGCCCGCCGCGGCCTGCGACAGGGTGGGGACCGAATAGCCGGCGCGGGCGGCCAGTGCGCGGTAGGTCAGGCCGCCCGCCTCCTGGCGCAGCTTGCGCAGCGCGAAGGCGAAGCTGGGCAGCGGGCCCGCGTTCGGGTCCAGCGGATTCTCCTTGCGCCCCACCCGGCCCCGCCTCCCCTCCCTAGTGCGGCGGTCCGGCAAACGCTAGGGGATGCCCGGGGGACGCCGGGCCGGTTCGTACCGGACTGACCCGAACCCATCGGTCGACGCCCTATCGCGTTCTCGTGACGACAGTCACAAGGCAGTGATAACTTCAAAGGACAGGCACCAGCCGTCCGGCTGAAAGGGGCCGCTCGCCCATGAGCCCGTTCACAGGTTCCGCCCGCGCCACACGCGACTGGCAGCACATCCGCTTGACCAGGGAAAACGGCGTGGCGACCGTCACCTTGACGCGTCCGGAGAAACTCAACGCCCTCACCTTCGAGGCCTATGCCGACCTGCGCGACCTGCTCGCCGAACTCTCCCGCGAACGCTCCGTACGCGCCCTGGTCCTGGGCGGCGAAGGGCGCGGCTTCTGCTCCGGCGGCGACGTCGAGGAGATCATCGGCGCCACGCTCGGCATGGACACCGGACAGCTGCTGGACTTCAACCGGATGACCGGCCAGGTCGTACGCGCCGTGCGGGAGTGCCCCTTCCCGGTGATCGCCGCCGTCCACGGCGTGGCGGCGGGCGCGGGCGCCGTCCTCGCGCTGGCCGCCGACTTCCGCGTCGCCGACCCCTCCGCCCGCTTCGCCTTCCTGTTCACCAAGGTCGGCCTGTCCGGCGGCGACATGGGCGCGGCCTACCTCCTGCCGCGCGTGGTGGGCCTGGGGCACGCCACCCGGCTGTTGATGCTGGGCGAGGCGGTACGCGCCCCCGAGGCCGAACGCATCGGCCTGATCAGCGAGTTGACCGAGGAAGGCAAGGCGGGTGCGGGTGCGGCGGCGCTCGCCCGGCGGCTGGCCGAAGGCCCCGCGCTCGCACTCGCCCAGACCAAGGCGCTGCTCACCGCCGAGCTGGACATGCCGCTGGCCGCCGCCGTCGAAATGGACGCCGCCACCCAGGCGCTGCTGATGAACAGCGAGGACTACGCCGAGTTCCACGCCGCCTTCGGCGAGAAGCGGCCCCCCAAGTGGCAGGGGAGGTAGCCATGCGGGTGGCCGTCATCGGCGGCGGGCCCGGCGGACTGTACGCCGCCGCCCTGCTCAAGCGCCTGGACCCGGACCGCGAGATCACCCTGTGGGAGCGCAACGCGCCCCAGGACACCTTCGGCTTCGGCGTCGTCCTCTCGGACGAGACCCTCGGCGGCATCGAGCACGCCGACCCCGTGGTGTACGAGGCGCTGCGGCGGGAGTTCGTACGCTGGGACGACATCGACGTCGTGCACCGCGGCCGGACCCTGACCTCCGGCGGCCACGGCTTCGCGGCGCTCGGCCGCCGCCGTCTGCTGGAGATCCTGCACGAGCGCTGCGCCTCACTGGGCATATCCCTGAAATCCCGTCAGGAAGCACCACCCGCCGAGGAGTTGGCGCGCACCCACGACCTGGTCATCGCCGCCGACGGCGTGCACAGCCGCACCCGCGAGGCCCACCCGGAAGCCTTCGGCACCCAGCTGACCCCGCACCGCTGCCGCTACATCTGGCTCAGCGCCGACTTCGCCTTCGACGCCTTCCGCTTCGAGATCGCCGAGACCGAGCACGGCGTCGTCCAGCTGCACGGCTACCCGTACTCCCGGGGCGGATCCCAGGGCGCCAGCACCGTCATCGTGGAGATGCGCGAGGAGGTCTGGCGGCGCGCCGGGCTGGAGGGCTGCGAGGAGAGCGAGTCCGCCGAGTGGTGCGCCAAGATCTTCACCGACGCGCTGGGCGGCCGGGCGCTGCGCACCAACCGCTCCGCCTGGACCGCCTTCACCACCGTCGTCAACGACCGCTGGTACCACGGCAATACGGTCCTGCTCGGCGATGCGGCCCACACCGCCCACTTCTCCATCGGCTCCGGCACCAAGCTCGCCGTCGAGGACGCCCTGGCGCTGGCCGCCTGCCTGAAGGAACAGCCGTCCGTCCCCGAGGCGCTGGCAGCCTACGAGGCCGAGAGGCGCCCCGTCGTCCAGTCCACCCAGCGCGCCGCCCGTGCCAGCCTGGAGTGGTTCGAGGACCTCCAGATGTACCTGGACCAGGAGCCGCACCGCTTCGCCTTCAACCTGCTCACCCGCAGCCGCCGCGTCACCCACGGCAACCTGCGGCTGCGCGACGCCTCCTTCGTCGACTCCGTCGAACGCGCGGCACACATCCCGCCCGGCACCCCGCCGATGTTCACCCCCTTCACCCTGCGCGGCCTGACCCTGCGCAACCGCGTCGTGGTCTCCGCGATGGACATGTACTCCGCGCCCGCCCAGGACGGCACCCCGGGCGACTTCCACCTCGTCCACCTGGGCGCCCGCGCCCTGGGCGGCGCGGGCCTGGTGATGACCGAGATGGTCTGCGTCAGCCCCGAGGGCCGTATCACCCCCGGCTGCACGGGCCTGTACGAGGCAGGGCACACCGACGCCTGGCGCCGCGTCACCGACTTCGTGCACACCTTCTCGCCCGGCACCGCCATCGGCGTCCAGCTGGGCCACTCCGGCCGCAAGGGCTCCACCAAGCTCATGTGGGAGGGCATCGACGACCCCCTCCCGGAGGGCAACTGGCCCGTGGTGGCCGCCTCCGCGCTGCCCTACCGCCCCGGCGTCAACCAGACCCCACACGCCCTGTCGATTGCCGAACTGGCCGCCGTACGCGAGGAGTTCGTCGCCGCCGCCCGGCGCGCCGACCGGGCCGGCTTCGACCTGCTGGAGCTGCACTGCGCGCACGGCTATCTGCTCTCCGGCTTCCTCTCCCCGCTGACCAACCACCGCACCGACGCCTACGGAGGCGACCTGGCGGGGCGGCTGCGCTTCCCCCTGGAGGTCTTCGACGCGGTACGCGAGGTCTGGCCCGGGCAGCGGCCCATGACCGTACGGATCTCCGCGACCGACTGGGCCGAGGGCGGCACCACCCCCCAGGACGCCGTCGAGATCGCCCGCGCCTTCGCCGCGCACGGCGCCGACGCCATCGACGTCTCCTCCGGGCAGGTGGTCCCCGACGAGCGCCCCGCCTACGGCCGCTCCTACCAGACGCCGTTCGCCGACCGTATCCGCAACACCCTGGGCGTCCCCGTCGTCGCGGTCGGCGCCATCTCCTCCTGGGACGACGTGAACTCCCTGGTCCTGGCCGGCCGCGCCGACCTGTGCGCGCTGGCCCGCCCGCATCTGTACGACCCGCACTGGACGTTGCACGCCGCGGCCGAACAGGGCTACAACGGGGACGGAGCGCCCTGGCCGCTCCCGTACCGCGCCGGCAGCCGCACCCCGCCCACGGGGCGCACGGACGCACCCAAGCCACGGCTGACCCTCTAGAGCCCGGGCTGATAGAGCCTGGGCTGAGACACAGGCGCTCAGGTGTGAGCGCGGCGCTCCTGCCACGGTCCGCTCAGGACAGCGGCTGGCAGGTCAGCTCGGCGAGGAAGGCGATCCGGCCGTTCTGCTCCGCGGTGACCTCGACGAGCAGCCGGCCTTGTGCGTCCCGGCCCTTGGGGACCGCCTGGATCCAGCAGGGGGAGTCCAGCTCGCCGTACCGGGCGAAGGCGCATCTCAGGCCGACGGGGAGGGAGAATCCGGGTCCCGCGACGGCGTGCGCGGCCTGCCGGGCGGCCTCCACGAGCAGCATGCCGGGCACATGGTCGACCGGGTGGTCGAAGAGCACGGGGTGGGAGGTGTCGACGCGCAGCTGCCAGCGGTTGGTGCCCTCGGCGGGCGCCAGCACCACATCGCAGGGGCGGTCGCGGCCGACGAGCTGGGGGGTGACGGGCTCCGGGGGCGGCACCCGGCGCTCGTTGGCGAGCGCGAGGTCGGCGTACTCGCCCCGCAGACGGCGGTAGACGGCCTGGGAGTGGCAGGTGAAATTGACCACTGCCGTGGCCAGCTCCAGGCCGTTGCACGTTATTCGGTACGTCTGGCGCATGCACAGCAGCCGTCCCCAGCGCCGGACGATGTCGTGGCCGCTGACCTGCAGTTCCACCTCGGCGGGCGTGGCCGACTCGCGCAGCGCCTCCGGGCGCAGCTGGTAGTGCAGGTCCTTCCAGATGATGGGGTGGTCAAGGGGGACGTCGTAGGCGACGTGATCCAGCAGGATTCCGGCCTGGCGGATGGTCTCGACCAGCAGGACGGGGTCGTGCAGGCCGTGCGCGGGGCCGTAGAAGCTGTGGGCCCGGGGCCACTGGGCGCTGACGGACCAGGTCTCGTCCCCGGTGTGCCACCAGTCGGTGAGGAACACCTCCGAGATGGCCGTGCGGTGGACGTACTGGCGGGGGACGGTGGTGGTCACCATCCGTGGCGCCGCCATCGCCGGGTGGCCAGCCCCTGGGGTGGAACAGCGGTCGGCCGCACCGCGCGGCACGGCAAGGGTGGCGCTGGACATGTTGAATCCCTCCCCAGTTGAGCGGCATATGACGTCCGAAATCGCGGCCTATGCAACGAGGCGGCGCCTTAGCCTACAAACCGGCTGGTTTGTTTTCTAGTCTGCGCGGGGCCTCGGGCGCATGCGGGGCGGGACGTGGGGAGGGAGCGGCCGTCAGGCGGCGGCCTTCCCGCGGGTGCCGTGCAGCTCGAGATGGATCAGCGCACCCGGCGTCGCCAGTCCGGGCAGCACGTACTGCCACAGGGTCGCGACGCGCTCGGACAGGTCGGCGCGGTTGGTGGCCGCCTGGGAGAAGATCTGCACGCCGGTGTACGCGGCGACGAAGAGCTCGGAGGCCTTCTGGGGGGAGACGGCCGGCAGCAGTTCCCCGCGCTCGCGGGCCTCGGTGAAAATGCCGGTCAGCAGGTCGATCCAGTCGCGGTACGGAACCAGGGGTTCGGCGCTGAAGCTCGTCTCGACGGCGATGCGGGTGCCGGCCTGCAGCAGCGGGTCGTCGCGCAGCGAATCGGCCACCGCGTGGCTGAAGTCGATCGCGTCCTGGAGGCGGGACTCGGTGACGGGCGGGAGGACCTCCTGCGTCTGCTCCGCGATGACCGCGCGGGCCAGGGCGTCCTTGGAGGGGAAGTGGAAGTACAGCGCGCCCTTGGTGACGCCCGCCCGCTGAATGATCTCCGCCATCGTGGCGGCCTCGTACCCCCGCTCGCCGATCACCTCGGCTGCCGCCAAGAGGACGGTACGTCGCGTGCGCATTGCACGTTCCTGCTTGGCCACCGGTCGTCCCTTTCCTCTGGCCTCGTGACGATGTCGCGTTCGTGGATCCTCGCGAGCTCGGGCCCAGCAGTCTATATTTTACGGTCGCAAGCGAGCCAACCGCGCGGTATGTCAAAGCGGTTGGAGCAGAATAAGGCACCCCCGCTCCAATGTGCCCGGCATTCATGACTTCGTCGTTCTTCTCGGGGTCTGATTGACTCCCCCTATGAATGATTTTGGCCAACTGCTGCTTGGCAAGACTGTGCTGATCGTCGGAGCCTCCAGTGGTATCGGTGCTGCGGCGGCCCGCCTCTTCAGCGCCGAAGGTGCCAATGTGGTCCTTTTCGCCCGGCGCGAGAAGCTGCTGGACGTCCTGGCCGACGAACTGTGCGACGCGGGCGGGCAGGCCCTCGCGGTGGCGGGCGACGTGACCCGTAAGCAGGACGTGGAGCGCGTGGTCAACGCCACGGTGGAGCGGTTCGGGCGGCTGGACGGAGCGTTCAACAACGCGGGCTTCGGTACGGCGGGGACCCCGCTGCACCAGATGGACGACGCGGATTTCGACTATGTCATGGACGTCAACGTACGGGGTACCTGGCACTGCCTGCGCCATGAGATCTCCGCGATGCTGGAGAGCGGCGGCGGCTCGATCGTCAACACCTCCAGCACCGCGGGCGTCATGGCTCCCGGCGTCGGCGCCCCGTATATCGCCTCCAAGCACGCGGTCATCGGACTCACCAAGGCGGCGGCCGCCGAATACGGGAAACGGGACATCCGGGTCAATGCCCTGATCGTCGGCAGCACCAGGACCGAACTTCTCGAAGACGCCCTTTGGAACAATCCCGGGCTGGAAGAGTCTTTCTACGCCCATGCGATCCAGAAACGGCTGGCCTCCCCGACCGAGATCGCGCAGGCGGCCGCCTGGCTGCTGAGCGACCGCTCGTCGTTCATCACCGGCGCCAACGTCCCCGTGGACGGCGGCTGGACCGCCGTCTGAGACAACCGGAACCCGCACCGGCTTTGGCGCACTGCCGCCCGTCCCGACCCGTCACGCCCCAGGAGCTTTGCCATGACCCAGGCCGCCGTCCCCGCAACCCACCGGGAGATACGTCTCACCGGCCGCGTCCAGGGCGCGCTGTCGGCCGGGCACTTCGAGGTCTGTGACGTCCCGGTCCCCGCCGTGCTGCCGGGGCAGTTGCTGGTGCGCAACCGCGTCATGTCCGTCACCGCCGCCATGCGCACCCGGATGACCGCCGCCGAACTGCCCGTGCCGTCCTTCGTGCCGGGCAAGGCGCTGTGGGGACCGGCCATCGGTCAGGTGGTGCGGGCACCGGGCGGTGAGTTCTCGCCCGGTGATCTCGTGCAGCACTCCTACGGTTGGCGCGAATACGCCGTGGTCGACGCGGCGCAGGCCAGGCCGCTGGATTCCGATGCGGTGCCCGACCCGGCGGCACATCTTTCGCAGGGCGCCACGGCCTGGGGCGCGCTCACACAGATCGCCCGCATCCGGTCCGGGGACACGGTGTTCGTCACGGGGGCCGCGGGCGGAGTCGGCAGCATGGCCGGGCAGCTCGCCCGGCGGCTGGGGGCGGGACGGGTCATCGGCAGCACCGGCTCCGCGCACAAGGCCGCCTATCTGCGCGAGGTGCTGGGCTACGACGAGGTCGTACTGCGCGGTGCACAGCCGATCGAGGAGCAGCTGCGCCGGGCGGCCCCGGAGGGCATCGACGTGCTCTTCGACACGGTGGGCGGCGAGCAGCTCCAGGCGGCGCTGGCGCTGGCCAGGACGGGCGCCCGCTGCGCGCTGGTGGGCGCGCTCTCGGGCCAGCTGGGGGGCAGCGACGGCATCTCGGCCCCCATCGAGCTGGACGCCGCGCTGCTGGTCACGCGCAGGATCACGCTGCGCGGTTTCTCCGCCTACGACCACCCGGGGCTGGCGCAGGAGTGGGCGGCGGAGTTCGGGCGCGGGCTGCGCGACGGGTCCCTCGTCTTCGCCCACACCCGGCTGCAGGGCCTGGACCAGGCGCCCCGGGCGCTGTGCGAGCTGACGCAGGGCCGTCACACCGGGTCCGTACTGGTCGAGCTCTGAGCGGGGTCAGGCCCGCCCCCTGACGGCGGCCGGGCCCGGCCCCATCAGCCCGCGGGGGCCGGGTCGGGCGCGCCGGCCTGCGCCAGGGCGCTGGTGACCAGGGCGGCCGGGCCCGCCGCCGGGCCGGAGGTCAGCGCGGACCATATGTCGGTGACGACGTCCCGGTCCCACCACATCCGGTCCTCGTGGCCCAGGTGCAGCAGCCCCAGCACGATCGAGGTCAGCAGCCGGGCGGTGCGGCGGGCGTCGTCGTCCGCGCGGAGCCGGCCCTCGGCCCGGTCGGCCCTGGCCTTGTCCAGGAAGAGGGTGTACCAGCGCTGGTGCAGCCCGCAGTCGCCGAGCCGGGCGTCGGAGCCCGCCGGCAGCCGGAGTCCCGCGCGCAGGACCACATCGGAGTCCACGCCCTTGAGCAGCGCGACGGCGAAGTCCCGCACGGCCTGGCGCACCGGCAGCCGGCTCAGGGTCAGCGCCGTCTCCAGCTCGCGCAGGGTGGCGAAGGCTTCGTCGCGGACCGCGAGGGTCAGGTCCTCCTTCGACGTGAAGTGGAAGTAGAGCGCTCCCTTGCTCAGGCGCGCACGTCGAGAGATCTCGACCATGCCCGAGGCGGGCACGCCCTTCTCGATGAAGGTCTGCGCTGCTGAGCGGATGAGCGCCTGGCGGCTTTGAATGGCTCGATGCTGCGTTGGCACTGTGTCCGTCCTGTCTCTAGTCCGGCTGCAAGCGCACAGAAGTCTACATAGAAAACCAACCATGCGGTTCGAAAAACCGGTGATGGCGTGAGTCAACTTGCGCCAGGCTGCTGGGCGCACCAACAGGGTCAAAATATCGTCAAGAGGGACAGGACCTCCGGCCGTGCCGATCGTTCCGGTCAGTCGACTTCGAGGTGTTCCAGTCCTTGATTGTTGCGTAGTTGACGGCTTTGAGGGGTCCGGTCGGATCGACGAAGCGCAGGTCGGAGGGGGTGACCATATGTGTGACTGGCAAGTATCCCCCTCGGGAGGCGTACCGGGCCGACACACATTGACAAACAGCGCAGGCGGTTTTTAAATCTGCGGAGGCGAGTAACGGGAAGCGTCTCTTCCGACGAAGCCGCTCCGGCGCCGGTGCACCACTTCTGGTCAGTGGCGTGCCGCGGCGGGTTTGCCTCTTCCTTCTCGGGCGCCAGCGGTACGTCGCCGGACGTCCGATGGCGTCCTGGCCCCCGGTCGGACCGATAAATCCATCGGAAATCGGAAAGGTGTCGAGTAATGCGCGAATCAGCGGACGTCGGCGAACGCTTCGGAGGCGTCGCGCGAAGCACGACCGGTGAAGGGATCAGGGCTGCGATCTTCGATCTCGACGGGACCCTCGCCAACACCCTGCCGGCGATCAGCAGGCTGCTGGTGAAGGTGGCCTCGGAGCAGGGCCGTACGGTCACTCCCCGGCAGGCCGCCGCCGCCATGGGCAAGCCGCCCGCCGCGGCCTTCGGCAAGCTGCTGGGCAAGGCCGAGGACGACGAGGCCGTGCTCACGGCGCTGGGCCGCTACCGGGAGATGTTCGCCTACGAAGTCCTGCGCGAGGGGCCGCAGTTGCTCTACCCGGGCGTGGCCGCCGGGCTGTCCGCGCTGCGTGCGCACGGCGTCGAGCTGGCCGTCGCCACCTCCAAGGCCTCGCGCAGTGCCGAGGCGCTGCTGGAGGTCATGGGTGTGCGCGAGATGTTCGGCCCCGTCATCTGCCAGGACATGGTCCGGCGCGGCAAGCCGCACCCGGAGATGGTGCTGCGGGCCGCCTCCGGGATGGGCCTCGCGCCGTGGGAGTGCGCGTACATCGGCGACACCGTCGGTGACATGCGCATGGCGGTCACGGCCCGGATGGCGCCGATAGCGGTGACCTACGGCGTCGGCAGCTTCGGCGAGCTGGCGGGGGTCGCCGGAACCCGGATGTGCAGTTCCTTCAAGGACGTCGTCTCCGCGCTGGCCGCCTCCCGGCCGCGTCCGGCGGCGGCAGCGGCCGTCCGCCCCCGCCCGATGGCCGCGGCGGCGGGGACGTACCGCAGGCGCTGAGCGCGCCGCGGCGGACGCGGGACACGGGTACCCCGGACACCGCTCGCCGCTACGCCGTCACCGGCGCGCGGCACGGTTCGGCCAGGGTCTCCCGTACGAAACAGGCGCCCGCCGCCCTGAGTTTCGCGTGCAGCCGGCCGAACACCTCGGCCGCGCGGCCGCCCGGCCAGCCCTCCGGCAGGAGGGGAGAGGGCAGACCGGGATCGGCGTAGGGCAGCTGCCGCCAGGCGTCCAGGGCCAGCAGATAGTCGTGGTAGGCGTCCTGGGGAGGGATGGTCCGGCGCCGGGACCAGCGCCTGAGCACCGGCTCGTGCTCCTGGAGGAAGGCGCGGTGCCGCGCGGCGATGGCCTCCAGGTCCCACCAGCGCGCCACCGCCGCCGCGGTGGGGGTGTAGCCGGCGTGCGCACCCTTGAACAGGTCGACGTAGGTGTGCAGTTCGAGGCGCTCCAGGGTGTGCCGGGTCTCGTCGTACAGATGGGCGGGGGCGATCCACACACCCGGCGCCGCGGTGCCGAAGCCCAGCCGGGCCAGCCGCGAGCGCAGCAGGTGCCGCTTGTTGCGCTCCTCCTCGGGTACGGAGAAGACCGCCAGCACCCAGCCGTCGGACAGCCGCACGGCGGGGCGGCCGTAGATGCGCCGGTCGCCGTCGTCCAGCAGCTGCCGGGCGGCGGCGGAGAGCGCGTAGCCGGCCGCGCCGCCCGCCGTACGGGCGGGCAGCAGCAGGCCGCGCCGTTTGAGGCGGGAGACGGCCGAGCGCACCGAGGGCGGGTCGACGCCGATGACGCCGAGGAGTTTGATCAGCGCGGCGACCGGCAGCGGCCCGTCCAGGGAGCCCTGCCGGCCCGCTGTGCCACCCCCGGCCGCGCCGAATCCGGCGAGGTCGCCGGTCAGGCCCCGGCCCCCGTTCTCGCCGCGCCCGTAGGCGCCGTAGAAGGTGACGATCAGGGACCGTGGGGTGCGCTGTGTCTGCTGGTCGCTCACCGGGTCACTCTAGATCGGGGGCGCGCAGGCGGAAACGCTGGAGCTTGCCGGTTTCGGTGCGCGGGAGCGCGTCGTGGAAGACGATCTCCCGCGGGCACTTGTAGGGAGCGATCTCCGTTTTGGTGAACGCGCGCAGCGCGGCCACCGTTTCATCCCCACGTGTCACGCCCGCACGCAGCACCACATGCGCGACCACCAGCTGCCCGCGCTCCTCGTCGGCCCGGCCCACCACCGCCGCCTCGGCGACGTCGGGGTGGCGCAGCAGCGCGTCCTCCACCTCGGGCCCCGCGATGTTGTACCCGGCCGTGATGATCATGTCGTCCGCGCGGGCCACGTAGCGGAAGTAGCCGTCGGGCTCGCGCACGTAGGTGTCGCCGGTGATGTTCCAGCCCTGGCGTACATACTGTGTCTGGCGCTCGTCGGACAGATAGCGGCAGCCGGTCGGGCCGCGCACCGCCAGCAGCCCCGGCTCGCCGTCCGGTACGGGACGGCCCTGCCCGTCCACCACCCGGGCCTGGAATCCGGGCACGGGGACCCCGGTGGTGCCGGGGCGGATGGCGTCGTCGGCGGCCGACAGGAAGATGTGCAGCATCTCGGTGGCGCCGATGCCGTTGATGATCCGCAGCCCGGTCGCCTCCTGCCAGGCGCGCCAGGTGGCGGCGGGCAGGTTCTCGCCCGCCGATACGCAGCGCCGCAGGCTGGAGATGTCGTGCTCGCCGAGCCGGGGGAGCATCGCCCGGTAGGCGGTGGGCGCGGTGAACACCACCGAGACGCGGTGCCGTTCGACGGCGCGCAGCAGTTCCTCGGGGCCGCCCCAGTCCGCCAGATAAGCCGAGGCGCCCACCCGCAGCGGGAAGATCACCAGGCCGCCGAGCCCGAAGGTGAAGCCGAGCGGCGGGCTGCCGGCGAAGACGTCGTCGGGCCCGGGCCGCAGGACGTGCGCGCAGAAGGTGTCGGCGATGGCCAGCACATCGCGGTGGAAGTGCATACAGCCCTTGGGGCGGCCGGTGGTCCCCGAGGTGAAGGCGATCAGCGCGACATCGTCGCAGGAGGTCGGCACGGCGTCGTAGCGAGCGGGTCTGCCCTCGGCCAGGCGCAGCAGGTCGCCGGGGGAGCGCCCGCCGTACTCCGTGATGCGCAGCCCCGGCACCTCGGCCTTGACCAGGTCCGTCACACACCCGGCGGCGCACAGGGCGTGCCGCACCTGGGCGATCTCGCAGATGGTGGCCAGCTCGTGGGGCCGCTGGGTGGGCAGCACAGTCACCGCGACGGCGCCCGCCTTCATCACCGCCAGCCAGCAGGCCGCCAGATGGGGTGTGGTGGGGCCGCGCAGCAGGACGCGGTTGCCCGGCACCACGCCCAGTCCGTCGACGGGGTCGGTCAGGGCGTGCGCGATGCGGTCGACCCGCTCCTGGAGCTGGCCGTACGTCCATACGGTGCCGTGCGCGTCCAGCAGGGCGGGCCGGTCGGGGCCCAGCCGCTCGGCCGTACGGTCCAGCAGTTCGGCCCCGCAGTTGAGCCGGCCGGGGCCCGCGGCGCCCACGAGATGCGGCCACTGTGCGAACGGCGGAAGGTGGTCGCGGGCGAAGGTGTCCAGATGGGCCGAAGGGCCGAGCTCCATGACGTCCATGACGGGTGCGCCCCCTTGCGCCGTGGCGGCCGCAGGGCGGCCTGGGAAGGGACTGTGAACGGGACCGGAAGCAGACCGCCGACCGGCCGGTGTCGCGGGTTCCGGCCCTGCGGGGACCGGGGAGGAGCTGCGGGGGACTGCCGAACGGGCCCTTCGTCAGCGTAACGTGTTGGTGACGACAGTCAACAGATCGCGATAGCCCAAGCGACGAGGGAGCTGCCCGGTGACCGCATTCGCGCTGTCCGCGGAGGAGCGAGGTTGGTGTGCCGAACTGCGTGAGCTGACGGCCGAGCGGCTACGCCCGCTGGCGGAGCGGGGTGAGGCGGGGCGCATCAACCGGCCACTGGTGCGGGAACTGGGCCAACTGGGGCTGCTGCGGCGGCTGTTCCCCGAGGACGGTCCCGTACGGGCCCTGGACCTGTGCCTGTTGCGCGAGAGCCTGGCCCAGGAGTGCACGGAAGCCGAGACCGCGCTGGCCCTCCAGGGGCTCGGCGCCTACCCCGTACTCCAGGCGGGTACCGAGGAGCAGCGCCGGCGCTGGCTGGGGGAGGTCGCCGAGGGCCGGGCGGTGGCCGCCTTCGCGCTGAGCGAGCCGGGCGCCGGCTCGGACGCCGCGGCGCTGTCCCTGGCCGCGGAGCCGGACGGCCCGGGCCGCTGGCGGCTGACCGGCGAGAAGTGCTGGATCTCCAACGCGCCGGGGGCCGACTTCGCCACCGTCTTCGCCCGTACCGGCGGCGCGGGGGCGCGCGGCATCACCGCCTTCCTGGTCCCGGCCGACCGCCCGGGCCTGGGCGGCGAGCCGCTGGACATGCTCAGCCCGCACCCGATCGGCACCCTCGTCTTCGACGGGACGCCGGTGACCGGCGCGGATGTGCTGGGCGAGGTGGACGGCGGCTTCGGGGTCGCGATGCGCACCCTGAATCTGTTCCGGCCGAGCGTGGGCGCCTTCGCCGTCGGCATGGCCCAGGCCGCCCTGGACGCCTCCGTGGAGCACGCCGCCGGGCGCACCGCGTTCGGCGGGCCCCTCAAGGACCTCCAGGCGGTCTCCCACCAGCTCGCCGAGATGGCCACCCGGGTGACCTGTGCCCGGCTGCTGGTCTACGCGGCGGCCTCGGCCTACGACGCCGACTCGCCCGGTGTCGCCGGGAGTTCGGCGATGGCCAAGCTGGCGGCCACCGAGACCGCGCAGTACGTCGTCGACGCCGCCGTCCAGATCCACGGCGCCCGGGCGCTGCGCCGCGGCCACCTGCTGGAACACCTGTACCGCGAGGTGCGCGCCCCGCGTATCTACGAGGGCGCCAGCGAGGTGCAACGGTCCATCATCGCCAAGGAGTTGTACCGCACGGCGCGCTGAACAGGGCCGGGGCCGCGTGCGATGGCGTGGCCCCGGCCCTTGATGTGACGAAGTCTCAGATGCTGACGACGTTGACGGCGGAGGGGCCCTTCTGGCCGTCCTGGATCTCGAACTCCACGTTCTGCCCCTCGGCCAGGGTCTTGAAGCCGTTGCCCTGGATCGCGGAGAAGTGCACGAAGATGTCCTTGCTGCCGTCGGCCGGGGTGATGAAGCCGAACCCCTTCGTCTCGTTGAACCACTTCACTTGGCCCTTGATCTTCGCCACCGGTGCTCCTCGCGTATCAGGGCGCAGGCCGATGGGATACCGGCCCCGACGCCGGTACCCATCCTGCTGTGCCGCCCGCGCCAGGCCTAGATGATCTAGGGAGGTTGGCTGGTTCCGGTCGGAGTACGCCGATGCCCCCGGCGCGCGGGTGCACGCCGGGGGCACGGGGGAAGGAGCGGGTGCCCGGGGGAGTCGGGCACCGGGCGGGCCCTAGATGTCGCGGAAGATCTCGATCTGGGCGCCGATGGAGTTCAGGCGCTCGGCCAGATCCTCGTAACCGCGGTTGATCACATACACGTTGCGCAGGACGGACGTGCCCTCGGCGGCCATCATCGCCAGCAGTACGACCACGGCCGGGCGCAGGGCCGGCGGGCACATCATCTCGGCCGAGCGCCAGCGGGTCGGGCCGTCCACCAGGACGCGGTGCGGGTCCAGCAGCTTGACCTGCGCGCCCAGGCGGTTGAGGTCGGTGAGGTAGATCGCGCGGTTGTCGTAGACCCAGTCGTGGATGAGGGTCTGGCCCTGGGCGCTGGCCGCGATGGCCGCGAAGAAGGGCACGTTGTCGATGTTCAGGCCCGGGAAGGGCATGGGGTGGATCTTGTCCAGGGGAGCCTGGAGCTTGGAGGGGCGCACCGTGAGGTCGATCAGCCGGGTACGGCCGTTGTCGGCGGCGTACTCCTCGCTGCGCTCGTGGTCCAGGCCCATCTCCTCCAGGACCGCCAGCTCGATCTCCAGGAACTCCACCGGCACACGGCGGATGGTGAGTTCGGACTCGGTGACCACGGCCGCCGCCAGCAGGCTCATCGCCTCGACCGGGTCCTCGGAGGGCGCGTAGTCCACATCGCGGTTGATCTCGGGGACGCCGTGCACGGTGAGGGTGGTGGTGCCCACGCCCTCGACCTTGACGCCCAGCTCCTCCAGGAAGAAGCACAGGTCCTGGACCATGTAGTTGGAGGAGGCGTTGCGGATGACGGTGACGCCGTCGTGGCGGGCCGCGGCCAGCAGGGCGTTCTCGGTGACGGTGTCCCCGCGCTCGGTCAGCACGATCGCGCGGCTGGGCGCCACGGAGCGGTCGACCTCGGCGTGGTAGGTGCCCTCGGTGGCGGTGATCTCCAGGCCGAAGTGGCGCAGCGCCGTCATGTGCGGGGTGACCGTACGGGTTCCCAGGTCGCAGCCGCCCGCGTAGGGGATCTTGAAGCGGTCCATGCGGTGCAGCAGCGGGCCGAGGAACATGATGACGCTGCGGGTGCGGCGGGCCGCCTCCGTGTCCATCGCGTCCAGGTCCAGCTCGGCGGGCGGCACGATCTCCAGGTCGTTGCCGTCGTTGATCCAGCGGGTGCGTACGCCGATGGAGCCGAGGACTTCGAGGATGCGGTAGACCTCCTCGATGCGCGCCACCCGGCGCAGCGTGGTGCGGCCCGCGTTCAGGAGCGTGGCGCACAGGAGCGCGACGCAGGCGTTCTTGCTGGTCTTGACGTCGATGCTGCCGGAGAGCCGGCGGCCGCCGACCACGCGCAGATGCATGGGGCCCGCGTACCCCAGCGAGACGATTTCACTGTCCAGCGCCTCGCCGATTCGGGCGATCATCTCAAGACTGATGTTCTGGTTCCCGCGCTCGATGCGGTTGACCGCGCTCTGGCTCGTGCCGAGCGCCTCCGCGAGCTGAGTCTGGGTCCAGCCCCGGTGCTGTCGGGCATCACGGATCAGCTTGCCGATGCGTACGAGGTAGTCGTCTGCCATGGGGGAGACGCTATCTCAGATATGAGATGCGTGCACAATCGCCAGTTGTTCTACTACTATACGAACAATTGGAGGTCGACATGAACAGCAGCAGCAAGGCGTCCGCGTTCGGACCGTTCGATTCCCGCCGTGCCGTGCTCACGGCGGCGCCCTTCCTGGTGGCCTGCGCGGCGACGGCGGTGAGCTTCGTCGCGCTCCAGGGGCGGCTGCCGGACACCCTGGCCACCCACTTCGACGGTGCGCGGGCGGACGGATTCCTTTCCCGGGGCGCCTTTTTGGCCGCGGTCCTGGGGACAATGATCGGGATGGGCGTGCTGTTCAGCGCGCTGGCGGGCGCGATGCGCGCCCCGGGGCGCGCATCGCACGATGGTGGGCGCGGGCTTCGGCACGGCGGCCCTGCTGTGCTGCGCATGCCTGGCGGTCCTCTTCGGCAACGCCGATGCCACGGACGCCGCCGAGGTGACCTCGCCCGCCTGGCAGCTGATCGCCTCCCTCGGCGCCGCCCTGCTCGCCGGTGCGCTGGGCGCATGGCTCGCAGGGCCGGACCGGGGGAGCGCCGAGGAGCGCGAGCGCCCGGCCCCGCGCCCCCGACTGGCCCTGAAGGAGGGCGAGCTGGTGAGCTGGTCGCACCCGCTGGCACCGCGCTGGGTGCTGCCCGCGGGCCTCGCCCTGCTGGCCGCGGGTGTCGTCATCGGCGTGCTGACGTACTGGGTCGCCACGATCGCCGTCTTCGTCCTCGGCGCGTTCCTGGCGCTGTTCGGCGCGGCGCGGGTGGTCGCCGACCGCCGCGGGCTGTCCATCGCGCTGCCCGGCCTGCCCGTCCCCCTGACCCGCGTCGGACTGCAGCGCATCGCCGAGGCCTCCTGCCGGGACACCGCGCCGAGGCACGACCTGGGCGGCTGGGGCTACCGGGTGCTGCCGGGCCGCAGCGGATTCGCGCTGCGCTCGGGACCGGGCATCTGGCTGCGGCTGGTCAGCGGCCGCGAGTTCGTGGTGGTGGTCGATGACGCCTGGACCGCGGCGGGCCTGCTCAACACCCTGGCCGACCGCTCCCGCGAAAGGGCCTGAAGTGCTGGTACGGGTCGACCTGAACTCCCCGGTCCCGCTGGGGGACCAGATCGCGGCCTCGGTCCGCGGCGCCATCGCCGAGGGCGCGGTGAGCGCCGGCGAGCGGCTGCCCGCGGCCCGCGAACTCGCCGCCTCCCTGGGCGTCAACGTCCACACCGTGCTGCGCGGCTACCAGCGCCTGAAGGAGGAAGGGCTGATCGATCTGCGCAGGGGGCGCGGCGCGGTGGTCACCGGCGCCGCCTCCCCGGGCCGCGCCCGCCTCGGCGAGGCCGCCGAGCGCCTGATCACCGAGGCCCGCGCGCTGGGTCTGTCGGACGAGGAGGTCCTCTCGCTCGTACGGGACGGGCTCGCCGCCCCCTGAGGCCCGGCCCGTACGCCACCGGGCACGGGCAGTCGGGTGGCGGGCCTGGTGCGCCGGACGGAAGCGCGGTGGCGCCTCACTTTCCGCCGCACCCCCTCCTGGTACTTTTCGCGCAATTTTGGACGAATCGCACGTCCATCTCTGACGCCAGGAGACCACGTGTCCGTGTTCGATCGTCGCGAACTGCTCGGCCTAGCGGCAAAGGGGACGCTCGCCGGAATCGGCGCGGCCGTTCTGGGGCAGTCCGGGAGCCGGGCGCTGGCGAGCGCCGTCTCCCGTACGCACTTCCGCGCCGTGGTCATCGGCTCGGGCTTCGGCGGCTCCGTCACCGCACTGCGCCTGGGCGAGGCCGGGGTGGACACCCTCGTACTGGAGCGCGGCCAGGAGTGGCACACCAGCCCCAGCCGCGCGGTCTTCGGCGCGGCGCACCGCGTCACCGACGCCAACTACTGGTTCCGCCGCACCACCAGCTGGCCCCTGACCCTGCCCAGCCCCATCAGGCCCACCGCGGGCGTCATGGAGGTGTCCCAGGAAGGCGCCCTGGAAATCGCCTGCGCCGCGGCCGTCGGCGGCGGCTCGGTGGTCTACACGGGAGTGACGCTGGCCCCGCCGCGCCGCTACTTCGAGCGGCTCTACCCCTCGGGGCTGAAGTACCAGGAGTTCGCCACCACCTGGTACCCCAAGGTCAAGGCCATGCTGGGGGCGAGCGCGATGCCCCGGGACGTCTACCACTCCGCGCCCTTCACGCACTCGCGCGTATGGGACCAGCAGCTCAGGAAGGCCGGGCACACCCCCACCCCGCTCGACTCGATCTTCGACTGGGACATCATCCGCCAGGAGCTGGCCGGCTCCGTCCGCCCCTCGGCGATCATCGGGGAGTCCGACTTCGGCTGCAGCAACGGCGCCAAGAAGAGCCTGACCCGCAACTACCTCCCCAAGGCGCTGGAAACCGGCAAGGTCCAGCTGCGGCCCCTGCACGAGGTGCGCTCCATCGGCCGCAAGCCCGACGGCCGCTACTCCCTGGAGGTCCGCCGGCTGCGCCCGGACGGCTCCACCGTCGACACCGACGAGTACACCTGCGAGCAACTCTTCGTCTCCGCAGGCACGTTGAACACCAACCGGCTGCTGCTCGCGGCCCGCGAGAGCGGCGCGCTGCCCGACCTGCCCGCCGCCCTGGGCACCGGCTTCGGCGACAACGGCGACCAGCTGTCCGTACGCTCCGACCCGCTGGCCGGGGTCGGCCCCAGCCAGGGCGCGCCCAGCGCCTCCGGAGTCTTCTTCCACAACGAGTTCGCCATGCCGCTGCTCGCCGAGAACTGGGTGGTCACCGGCTTCGGCCCGCTGCCGATCACCGCCACCCTGACCATGACCGTGGACACCGACAACCGCGGCACCTTCCGCTACAACCCGCTCACCCGCAAGGTCTCCCTGGACTGGCCCGTCACCAAGCACGCCCCCGCCTTCGACATCGCCGTCGAGCACAACCTGCGCGTCATGGCCGCCAACCCCGGCTCCCTCCCGGTCGCGCTGACCACCCCCTGGGTCCTCAACCCGCACCCGCTGGGCGGCTGTGTGATCGGCCGGTGCACCGACCTGGAGGGCCGCGTCAAGGGCAACAAGGGCCTGTACGTCATCGACGGATCGCTGATCCCGGGCAATGTCGGCGGCGCCAACCCCTCCTTCACCATCGCCGCGATCGCCGAGCGCGCACTCTCCGCGATCGTCGCAGCGGGCGGCTAGGAAGCCCGGACCCGGTCGGGTGACCTGCCCCGCGCGGGGCGCCGCGACTGCCTCACTCCGATGCCCTCCGTCGTTCGCGGCGGCTCCTCGCCGGTGATCTGCTGGCCCCATTCATCATCACTGTGTGCAATTGTTCGTGTGTATGCAGTGACCATCTGGGCAGGGTGGGGGGCCTGGCCGCCTGAGGAGGCACCCGATGACGGGATTCGGACTCAGACGCAGGCGAGTGGCCGCTCTGGCGGCTCCACTCGTCGGCGCGATCATGGCGGTGGGGCTGACGGCCCCACCGGCCCATGCGGACACCATCGCGGAGGAGGCCTTCGACCAGGCCACCCTGAAGCACGCCGGTGACTGGTACAGCAGCTATGACGGGCCCGACGACCCCACCGGCTGGGCCTGTCTGACCGCGGCGGCCAAGCCCGAAGGTCCTCTCCAGGCGTGCAAGGGCACCAACGGGCGGCCCATCGACCCGCCCGGTGACGGCTCGCTGCGCCTGACCGACGCCCAGACCTGGCAGACCGGGTTCATCCTGGCCAAGAAGGCGTTCCCCTCGGGCGCCGGTCTGCGCTTCACCATCGGCGTCTCGTCCTACGGCTCCAAGACGGTCAAGACCCCCGCCGACGGCATCAGCCTCTTTCTGCTCGACGGCGACAAGCCCATGCCGACCAAGCCCGGCGTCTACGGCGGCGGTCTGGGCTACTACAAGATCGACGGCGGCTACCTCGGCGTCGGCCTCGACGAGTACGGCAACTTCTCCACCAGCTCCTTCGGGGCGGGCGGCACCAAGGCGAAGAACCCCAACTCCGTTGCCGTACGCGGCGCTTCCACGGTGGGCAACCCGCTCGTCGAGCTCAACAAGCTCGCCAACGGGCAGCGCATCAGCGTCCCGGAGTCGCCGACCTGGAAGCAGGCCGAGCGCACCGTGCGCATCGACCTGTCGCCCGCCGGCCTGTTCAAGGTCGACATGGACTTCAAGGACGGCAAGGGCTTCGTCAACGTCGTCAAGCCCGT
Organism: Streptomyces sp. UF-297; assembly: GCF_058245575.1. Lineage (NCBI taxonomy): Bacteria > Bacillati > Actinomycetota > Actinomycetes > Kitasatosporales > Streptomycetaceae > Streptomyces > Streptomyces sp. UF-297. The sequence goes on from NZ_JBSIBZ010000011.1 coordinate 125,902, forward strand.
CATCCTGAGCTCGATCAGCGGCCAGCCCCCCGTACCCAAGACGCTGCGCATCGGCATGGCGGCCAGCACCGGCACCAAGACCAACATCCACGAGGTCTTCAACGCCAAGATGGAGACCCTCGGCCCGAAGCTGTCCACGCAGGTCATGCCGGACGGGCCGGTCAACGCCGGCCAGCCGGCCACGTTCACGATGACCACCTCCAACGACAGCCTGGCGGGGCCGACCACCGATACGGTCACCACCACCGAGACCTTCCCCGAGGGCGTGACGCCGGTCGCGGCCACGGGCCAGGGCTGGGACTGCCGGATCGAGGGCCAGAAGGTCATCTGTAACCGCCCCGGCAAGGGTGACGACGTCCTCGCGCCCGGCAAGAACTACCCACCGGTGAAGGTCAGGACGGCGGTCGACCCGGACGCCGAGGGCGAGAAGGCGGCCACCTCCACGGTCGAGACCCCGGGCGGCACCAAGACCCCGCCCTCGCAGACCAAGTTCACCATCAAGTCGGCCAAGGGCCCGCAGCTGTCCTCCACGACCAAGCCCAACGGACCGGTGGTCCCGGGCAAGGAGGCGACGTTCACCACGACGGTGAAGAACGCCCCCACGGCCGGACGGAACACCAAGCCGGTGACGGTCAAGGAGACCTACCCCGAGGGCGTGACTCCCGTGTCCGCCAAGGGAGAGGGCTGGGACTGCGACATCGAGGGGCGGACCGTGACGTGCAAGCGTCCCGGTGACCCCGCGCTGGAGCCCGGTGACAGCTACCCGCCGATCACCGTGAAGACCAAGGTCGACCCGGACGCCAAGGGCGACAAGCCCATCAAGACGGTGACCACGCCCGAGGGCGGCAAGCCCGTCACCCACCAGGACACCTTCCCGGTGACGCCCGTCAAGGGCCCGCAGCTGTCCTCCACGACCAAGCCGGACGCCCCGGTGGTCCCGGGCAAGGAGGCCTCGTTCACCACGACGGTGAAGAACGCCCCCACGGCCGGGCCGAACACCAAGCCGGTGACGGTCAAGGAGGCCTACCCCGAGGGCGTGACTCCCGTGTCCGCCAAGGGAGAGGGCTGGGACTGCGACATCGAGGGCCAGACCGTGACGTGCAAGCGTCCCGGCGACCCCGCGCTGCGGCCCGGCGGGAGCTACCCGCCGATCAAGGTCCGTACCGCGGTCGGGCCGGACGTCACCGGTGAGCAGCCCATCGAGACGGTGACCACGCCCGAGGGCGGCAAGCCGGTCACCAACCAGGACACCTTCCCGGTGAAGCCGGTCAAGGGCCCGCAGCTGTCCTCCACCACCGAGCCGGACGGACCCGTCCGGGCCGGTGAGGAGGCGTCCTTCACCACCACGGTCAAGAACGCCCCCAACGCAGGGCGCAACACCAAGCAGGTGACGGTCAAGGAGACCTACCCTGAGGGCATCACCCCGGTGTCCGCCAAGGGGGACGGCTGGGACTGCGACATCGAGGGGCGGACCGTGACGTGCAAGCGTCCCGGTGCCCCCGCGCTGGAGCCCGGTGACAGCTACCCGCCGATCACCGTGAAGACCAAGGTCGACCCGGACGCCAAGGGCGACAAGCCCATCAAGACGGTGACCACGCCCGAGGGCGGCAAGCCCGTCACCAACCAAGACACCGTCGTCGTCACCCCGGTCAAGGGCCCCAGGCTCTCGTCCACGACCAAGCCCGACGGGCCGGTCAAGGCAGGCGAGGAGGCCACGTTCACGACCAAGGTCAAGAACGCTCCGGACGCCGGCCCGAACACCAAGCCGGTCACGGTCAAGGAGACCTACCCCGAGGGCATCACCCCGGTCACCGCCCACGGCGACGGCTGGGACTGCAAGGTCACCGGACAGACGGTGACGTGCCGGCGCCCGGGCGAGCCCCCGCTCAAGCCCGGCGACACCTACCCGCCGATCACGGTGAAGACCAAGGTCGACCCGGACGCCAAGGGCCAGAAGCCGATCGACACGGTGACCACGCCCGAGGGCGGCAAGCCCGTCAAGGACGAGGACGCCGTCGACATCGTCAAGGTCACCCCGCCCGAGCTGGAGATCGTCACCGCTCCGGTCGGCGAGGTCACCACGGGCAAGAACACCGACTTCAACACCATGGTCTCGGCCGCCCAGGACGGCGGCCCCGTGGTGGGCCCGGTGACGGTCAAGCAGACCTTCCCCGAGGGCGTCACCCCCCTCAAGGCCGCGGGCGACGACTGGAAGTGCCAGGTCGTCGGCCAGACCGTGGTCTGCAACCGCACCAAGGCCAACAGCGCCCTGCAGCCCGGCGACTTCTACCCGGTGATCACCATCGGGACGAAGGTCGCCGAGGACGCCGAGGCCGGCAAGAAGAAGGTCGCCGCCACGGTCGACAGCCCCGAGACGCCCAAGCGCCCGGACGCCTCGGCCGAGACGACGATCACCGTACGGACCAAGGCCGCGCCGCCGAAGCTGTCGGTGGACACCGAGCCGGTGGGCGAGGTGGCCCCTGGCCAGGAGGCCACGTTCAACACCTGGGTCACCAACGACCCCAAGGCCGGTGACGCACCGGGCCCGATCTCCGCGTCCCAGACCTTCCCCGACGGCGTCAAGCCGGTGTCGGCCTCCGGTGACGGCTGGAAGTGCAAGACCGACGGGCAGAAGGTGACCTGCGTCAGGACCGACAAGAACCCGCTGCACCCCGGTGCACGGCTCTCGCCGATCGTGACCAAGACCAAGGTCGCCCCGGGCGTCTCCACGGGTACGAAGACCGTCGTCACCGCGGCGGACACCCCCGGGACCGGGCAGAACCCGGACGTCTCCACGGACTGCGACTTCACCGTGGCCAAGAGCGCACCGCCCGACCTGGACGTGAAGACCACCGTGGACGGCGAGATGGTCCCGGGTAAGCCCACGCGCTTCAAGGTCGTCGTCTCCAACGCCAAGAACGCCGGTCCCACCACCGGCGAGGTGAAGGTCGGACGGACCTTCCCCGACGGCATCAAGCCGGTCAAGGCCGCGGGCGACGGGTGGAAGTGCCAGATCACCGGCCAGACCGTGACGTGCACGCGTCCGGGCACCGGTGGCGACGCGCTCAAGCCGGGCAGCTCGTACCCGCCCATCGCGATCACGACAGATGTGGCCGCCGACGTGACGGGCGACGTCAACGCCATCACGTGGGTGTCGACCGACCGCGACCCGGATGCGGGCCGCACGGTCTGCGACGCGTACGACTGTCCGTGATCCGCGCCGCGGCCCCCTGACGCGGCGCACACCACGGCTGCGGGGAGCTGGGCACGACCCGCTCCCCGCAGCCGGCCCCGCCGCTCACCGGGCCCGCTGCGCCCGGTTTCCCCAGCGGAAACCGACCCCAGGCCTTTCTAGGAGCACTCATGTCATTCCGTCAGAGATCCACGTTCGTCTGTGCGGCCGTCGCGGCGGCGGTCATCCTCCCCACGGCGCCGTCCGCCGCCGAATCGCCCGCTGCCGCGCCGGCCCACCTCCAGGGCAAGCTGAACGCCAGCTGCGAGGGCGATGTCGACTGGACCGCCACTCCCGGTCTGTCCTTCACCGACCAGGGCACCAAGTCCTTCAACGCCAACGGCACGTTCAACTGCGACGTGCCCGGTCACCCGGAGATCACCGGCGCCACCGTCAACTGGCGCATCCAGGGGACCGGTGGCTGCCCGCTCGGCATCACGGCGGAGGTCAACAACGCCACGATCCGCTGGAACAACGGGCGCACCACCACCTTCGACACCCGCTTCAAGCTCACCCCGGTGTCGTACACCCAGACCGGGCCCAGCACCGCCACCAGCGGTCTGTTCAAGGGCGGCTCGATCGCCTGGTCGGCGGAGAACACCGTCCTGCCGGGCCTCAACTGCGTGCTGCCCGGCGGCGTCACCCAGGGCAAGATGCGCAAGCGGTTCGTGATCACCGGTGGCCAGGACGGCAGCAACCTGTGCGCGATCAAGTCCGCCGACGGGGCCCAGCGGGGCCTGCCCGCCCGCCGCGCCACAGCGCCCGACTGCTGAACCCCCGCCTTCCCAGGAGAACTCATGTCATTCCGTCAGAGATCCACGCTCGTGTGCGCGGCCATCGCCGCGGCGGCGGTCGCGCTCCCCACGGCGCCGTCCGCCTTCGCGGCCGCCCCCGCGGCCCGGGCCGAGCTCAACGCCAGCTGTGAGGGCGAGGTGGACTGGACGGCCAACCCCGGTCTGTCCTTCACCAACCAAGGGTCCAAGTCCATCGGTGTCCGCGCGACGTTCCAGTGCGATGTCCCCAAGCACCCGGACATCACCAGCGTCAGCTTCGACTACACCGTCCAGGCCACCGGCGGCTGCCCCGCGGGCATCACCACCCAGGTCAGGGGCGAGAAGCTGCGCTGGAACAACGGCCGCACCACCGACTTCGACCTCGACTTCCAGGTGTCCCCGCTCAAGTACACCGCCCAGAACGGCAGGGCCGTCGGCGGCCTGTTCAAGGGCGGGACGATGCAGTGGTCCGCCGAGCACATCGACCTGCCGGTGCTCAACTGCCTCAGCGCCCAGGGCGTGACCGGCGGCAAGATGCGCAAGCGCTTCACCATCACCGGCGGCCAGGACGGCAACAAGCCGGCGTGCAAGCCCAAGCCCGTGCCGCGCGCCGCCGCGGCCGTACGGGAGGAGCACCGGACGGGCCGCCGGCACTGACGGCAGTGACCGGACAGACCGGATAGGGGCCCGCCGCCGCGTCACCGTACCGGCGGCGGACCTCCTGTCCGCGAGCGGCTGAGCGATACTCGTGGCCGTACCCGACGATCAGGAGAGAGCCGCTCATGCTGGACCTGCACCGGCTGCGGCTGCTGCGCGAACTCAAGCACCGCGGCACCCTCACCGCGGTGGCCGCCGCCCTCGCCTACAGCCCCTCCTCCATATCCCAGCAGCTCTCCCTGCTGGAGAAGGAGGCCGGTGTGCCGCTGCTGGAGCCGGTGGGGCGGCGGGTGCGGCTGACCGACCAGGCCGAGATCCTGGTCGCGCACACCGAAGCCGTACTGGAGCAACTGGAGCGCGCCGAGGCCGAGATCGCCGCCTCGCTGCGGGAGCTGACCTCGGTGCTGCGGGTGGCCGCTTTCCAGACCGCCGCCCTGACCCTGGTCCCCTTCGCGCTCACCGCGCTGCGCGCCGCCCACCCCAAACTGCGCGTCCAGGTCACCCAGACCGAACCCGAGACGGCGCTGCCGGCGCTGCTCGCCCGCGACTTCGACCTGGTGATCACCGAGGAGTACCCGGGCGACCCCGAACCGCGGCCCGCCGAGGTGGAGTTGGCGCCGCTGTGCGATGAGGAGATCCGGCTGGCCGCGCCGCACCCCGTCACCCGCCTGCGGGACCTGGCGCAGTCGCCCTGGGCGATGGAGCCCACGGGCTCGGCCTCCCGGCACTGGGCGACCACCGTGTGCCGCGAGGCCGGCTTCGAGCCGGACGTGCGCTTCGAGTCCGCCGATCTGATGTTCCAGCTCCGCCTGGTCGAGCAGGGGCACGCGGTGGCCTTCCTGCCCGACCTGGTGTGGGGCGGGCAACCGCCCACCGTCGTGCTGAGCGCCCTGTCGGCGCTGTCGTCGGCGCCGCGCGCCGCGCACCGGCGCAAGGTGGCCACGGCCGTACGGCGCGGCGGCGGCGCCCACCCCGCCGTACAGGCCTTCCGCACGGCGCTGTCCGGTGCGGTGGCGGCGCTGTGCCCGGCGGCCTGAGGACGGCACGCCGGGCAACCGCTGCGGCTTCTGCGGCTTCGTCGGGGGCTTCGGGCGTATCACTTCTGCACGTAGGGCCCCAGCACCTTCGCGGTCGCGCCGCAGCGCAGATAACCGGCCACGGCGTGGAAGTTGAAGACGCCGACGCTGGTGGCCAGGTCGCTGTCGATGCCGCGGAAGCGGCGGGACAGCCGCGGCGGTACGGCCACGATGTCGCCGTGGTCGGCGATGTTCACCCAGCGGCGCACCCCGGGCGGCCGCTGCCCGCAGCCGTCGGCGGGCGCCGGCGCCAGCTTCTCGAAGACGGCCCCCGGAAGGGCCAGCGGCGAGCCGAGGGTGAGCAGCAGGTCCACCGTCAGCTCGGGGTGGGCGTGCAGCGCCTCGTAGGCCACCACGCTGCCCAGGGAGTGCGCGACGACGACCCGCGGCCGGTGCGCGGCGATGGTGCGGGCCACCTCCTCGCGGGCGGCGGCGCGCAGCGTGCCCGGCTCGCGCAGATAGGCGGCGACCTCGCGGAAGTACAGGGCGACGAACTTGCGCGCCAGCGCGCTGTCCAGGTTGTGCTGTCGGGCGTTGCGGTCCACGAGCTGGCGCAGCGGAGCACTCAGCCATCCCTGGGCGACCTCGCGCGGCGCCGCCGAGGCGCGGGCGCTCTCCGCCGCCCACTGCGCGGCCATCTCCTGCGCGTCCGGCGGCAGGGTCTCCAGGTCGTCCTCGCCGCCCTGTGCCACTCCCGAGGCCAGGTGCGGGGCGTAGTAGGCGAAGGACACCTCCAGGCGCTCCTGCGTGATACCCAGGCCGGCCGACAGCTGGGTGGCCCAGCTCTCCGCCCGCTCCTGGCGCACCTCCTGCGCGGGGGTGCCCGCCTCGTGGTTCCAGATTCCATGGACTGCGACGATCCGTGTCAACTGCGCCTCCCGGGCGACTGGTCGGTTTTCGGTACGGGGTCCAGTACGGCGATCTCCCACCACGCGCACGGTACGTTCCGCGACGCAGGTCACCGCGACGGCGCGGCCGTCCCGCGCCGCACTGTCCACGCAGCTCACCCGCGCTCCGCCAGGTGTGATGATCGAAGTGTTCAACTGCCGTCGTGAAGTTGAGCAGGGGCGTGATTACGATCGGGCGGGAGCCATTGGACGGGTGTGCGAGAAGTGAGGGCTGCGCATGGCTGCTGGTCGAGTGATCCGATGCGGCGGAATGCGCGGGCACGGCTTCATCGCACAAGAGCACGGCGGACCAGCCGGCCGCCCCGCAGACCCCCGCGGGCGCAGCGGCCGAGCCGCGCGAGACCGGCGCTGATGAGCCGTCAAATCCAGTCCGTACACGAGCAGTTCGTGATACTCGGCAACCGCTACGAGCACTTCGGGGCCAGCTCCGAAACCACCCGTATCGACGACCGGGAACTGCGGGTCTTCGTATGGACCCGCCGCACCTACGTGGCGGAGTGAGGCACCACAGCGCGCACGCCTGCCCGACCTGGCTGCGGCCGAGGCCGGGCACCGGCGCGTGTGGGCCTCCCGGCCCATGGAAGGGTGGGTGTAGCACGAAACTTTTGACCGGAAGGGAAGCCATGACCACCGAGACGCTGGAGTTCCAGGCCGAAGCGCGGCAGCTCTTGCAGCTGATGGTCCACTCGATCTACTCGAACAAGGAAATCTTCCTTCGCGAGCTGATCTCCAACGCCTCCGACGCCTTGGACAAGCGGCGCCTGGCCTCCCTCACGGACGACAGCCTCAAGGCCGACGACCCGCACATCGCCCTCGAGGCCGACCAGGAGGCCCGCACGCTGACCGTGCGGGACAACGGCATCGGCATGTCGCGCGAGGACGTGGTGGGACTCATCGGCACCATCGCCAGGTCCGGCACCGCCGAGATGCTGCGCCGGCTGCGGGAGAGCAAGGAATCGGCCGAGCTGATCGGCCAGTTCGGCGTCGGCTTCTACTCCGTCTTCATGGTGGCCGACAAGGTCACCCTGCTCACGCGCAAGGCCGGCGAGGAGTCGGGCGTGCGCTGGGAGTCGGACGGCGATGGCACGTACACGATCGAGACCGCCGAGGACGTGCCGGTGGGCACGTCGGTGACCGTGCACCTGCGTCCCGCGGACGAGGAGGACGCGCTCCACGACTACGCCGACGAGCGCAAGATCCGGGAGATCGTCAAGCGGTACTCGGACTTCATCTCGTTCCCCATCCGGATGGGCGGCGAGCCCCTCAACTCGATGAAGGCTCTCTGGGCCCGGCCGCGCTCCGAGGTCAAGGACGAGGAGTACGGGGAGTTCTACCGGCACATCAGCCACGACTGGACGGACCCGCTCGACATCATCCAGATGAGGGCGGAGGGCACCTTCGAGTACGAGGCCCTGCTGTTCATCCCCTCCCGCGCCCCGCACGACCTCTTCCAGCGGGACGCCCGCCACGGCATCCAGCTGTACGTCAAGCGCGTGTTCATCCTGGACGACAGCCGTGAGCTCTTGCCCGACTACCTCCGCTTTGTCAAGGGGGTCGTGGACGCCGCCGACCTGTCGCTGAACATCTCCCGCGAGATCCTCCAGCAGGACCGGCACATCCAGCTGATCCGCCGCCGCCTCGCGAAGAAGGTCCTGTCGGCCATCAAGGACCTCATGAAGAACGAGGCCGAGAAGTACCGCACGTTCTGGCGCGAGTTCGGCCCCGCCGTCAAGGAGGGACTGCTCGACGGGAACGAGGACCAGAAGGCGATCCTGGACATCGCCTCGTTCGCCTCCACCGCCGGTGAGGAGCCCACCACCCTCGCCGACTACGTCGCCCGGATGAAGGACGGCCAGGACAAGATCTACTTCATGACCGGCGAGAGCCGCGCGCAGGTCGAGAACTCCCCGCACATGGAGGCCTTCAAGGCCAAGGAGTACGAGGTCCTGCTGCTCACCGACGCGGTGGACGAGATCTGGGTCGAGGCAGTGCGGGACTACGACGGCAAGGAGTTCCAGTCCGTCGCGCGGGGCGCGGTCGACCTGCCCTCCGACGAGGAGCCGTCGCAGGAGAGGACCGGTGCCTACGCCGCGGTGCTGACCTGGCTCAACGAGACGCTCGACGAGGTGAAGGACGTGCGTCTGACGACCCGTCTGACCAGCTCGCCGGCGTGCCTGGTCAGCGACTCCGACGCCCTCACGCCCACGCTGGAGAAGATGTACAAGGCGATGGGCCAGGAGGTCCCGCAGGTCAAGCGCATCCTTGAGCTGAACCCCGAGCATCCGCTGGTCAGCGGGCTGAGGTCGGCGCACGAGCAGCGTGCGGGAGCCCCGGATCTGGCCGAGACGGCCGAGCTGCTGTACGGCACCGCGCTGCTCGCGGAGGGCGGCGACCTGGCCGACCCGGCGCGCTTCGCCACACTGCTCGCCGACCGGCTGAGCAAGACGGTGTGACCCTCGCCCGAAGACGAGGAGCGCCGCGAGCACATCCGTGCTCGCGGCGCGCCTGCCGCAACGCGCCGTACGCGCGCCGAGAGGGTGGCCGTCAGCCGGCGGTGCCGGCGCCCTCGGTCCGGAAGTGCTGCCGCAGCACCTCGATGACCTCTTTCCACTGCTCGCTGATGAAGAAGTGGGCACCGGTGAACACCCGGAGATCGATCGAGCCGGTCGTGTGCTCGTCCCAGGCCTTGGCCTCGTCCAGCGTCGTCTTCGGGTCGCTGTCGCCGGTCAGCACGGTGATCGGGCAGTTCACGACGGCGCCGGGCTCGCAGCGGTAGGTCTCGGCCGCCTTGTAGTCGGCGCGGAGCGCGGGCAGCGCGGCCCGCATCATCTCCTCGTCGTCCAGCAGCGTCGACGCGGTGCCGCTGAGGCGGCGCACCTCGGCCAGAATCGCCGCGTCGCTGCGGTGCGCGTTCTCGTCACGGAACGTCGAGGGCGCCCGGCGCCCGGAAGCGAACAGCCGCACGGGGCCGTGCCCGTCGGCCTCGAGACGGCGAGCCACCTCGAAGCCGAGCGCGGCACCCAGGCTGTGCCCGAGAAACGCGGTCGGCAGTTCGGGCTGGCGCCGTATGACCCCGTGAAGACGGTCGGCGAGTATCGACAGGTCGTCGATGGGCTGTTCCGCGCGCCGGTCCTGCCGTCCGGGGTACTGAATGGCCAGGACGTCGACATCAGGGCTCAGTGCCGCGGCCACCGGGAGGAAGAAAGAGGCCGACCCGCCTGCGTGCGGGAGGCATACCAGCCGGGCGGCCGGATTTTTGGCGGGATGAAATCGTCGACACCACAGTTCATCTCCGGGCGAAGGCTGAGACATGCCACTCCAGAAAGTTGTCACACCGGATCATTGAATGAAATCCGAACCTAGCGAAATGCCGGAACGTCTGCAAGGAGACCGGATCGCGGTCCGGTCTGCGTTTACTCATGTTGAACTCATGGACATCGCGGCGCCATTATGTTGGGTCCGGCCGCCCGGGCACGCTCAACTGACAGAAGGCCGCAGTTGAACAGTGACCGGAGTGCACCGCTGATGATAGATATCTTCAGGAGGGCACGTGGCCGCCTGGTGCGTCGTCCCCAAAGGTCCGGTTACTGTTCCGATTACGTGGCGACATTGAGAGGTGACGTACGTGGGGCACAAATTCTCGCTGGTTCTCAGCCGGGAAATCACCGATGAAGAGTCAGCTGTTCTGCAAGAGGCTGGTTTCGCCAACGCGGCCTTCGCAAAGGATTCCCTTCCGACCAACGCCGACATCGCCGTAACAAAGGTGGATTTCGACGACACGGTATCGCCGTCGCTGGCCGAGGCGATCGAATCGGCGCTGGAAGCGGTGAAGAAGGTTCCGGATCTCACCGTGCCCGGCCTCAGCGTTCCGGCCGTGCCGCAGGAGACTCCGGCCGACGATTCGCAGGTGCTGGTCGGCGAGGTGGTCGAGAGCTCGACCGCCGACGAGGCGCCCGCGAAGAAGGCGACGGCGAAGAAGCGGAGCGCCAAGAAGGCGAGCGCCGCCGTGGAGGAGGGCGCGGACCAGGCATAGCCCGCCACGAAAACACGACGAGGCTCCGGTTGGCGGGGTGACTTCCCAAGTTGCCCCGAACGACCGGAGCTTCGCTGCGTCATGGATGCCGCACCGGCCTGCGGGGGAGCCGGCCGTGTTCAACCCGCGGTGCCGCGTCAGTTGAACACCTTGGGCGACCCGGTTGAACGCCGGGCCCCGGCGGCGTCGGTGCCCCGCCGTCTCCGCACGGGCCGGTCATGCGAAGAACTGGCCGAAATTTTACGCGCCTGGCCTTGAGTATTTTTTCGATGCGCCAAGGCAAGGGTGATCCGGCCAATCGGAGTGGCACCCTCGGCCGGAATGCGACGTGAGATCCGACGGTTAGGCGCTCCCGACAGGTCCAGACCTGTCGTGCGCTCGGTGCGTCCCGCCAGGATCTGGTTAAAATCGCTGCGTCCGCATGAACCCGAAGTCGTTTGTTCCGCTGGGCGATACCTGAGTGACATAAGGATTACGTCCGGCCCGGGAGCGCTACTGAGCGTAGCGCCGGACGCCTCGCGGTAAGCCATTAAAGAACTCGTACTAAGCCATTAAAGAACTAGCAAACCTAGGAATGCTCGCTTCCACGAGGTGGTGCGGACTGTTACTCTGTGGTCAGAATCCAGCGAACTGACTTTCCAGGCCGGACAATTCAGCCGCTGGATTTCGTGGGAGATTTTCAGACTTGCCTGGTGGGTCTCCAGACATACGGCGCGAGTCGATGGAGTAGATCCTGCTTCTTCTTTACTGCAAATACACGTCGTAACTGTCATGGGGGTGCAGTATGGGCCGTGCCGGCGGCGCCGCGCTTTCGGCCGGGGTGAACTATTGTCAGGGTAATGGACCGGGAATTGTCTCGGTTCCGATCATGCAGGTATTACCCGGTGACTCACCCCGACTCGAGGGTGAAGACAAGGTTCACGTACTACGGCTCGCGGCGCTGGAAAGCCCGCCCCCGCCCATCCTGGTCGACCGAAAGACCATGCGGGTGATCGATGGGATCCATCGCTTGATGGCAGCCTCCATCAAGGGACTGGAAGTCATTGACGTCGAGTTCTTCGACGGCAGCAGCGAGGATGCGTTCCTCAGGGCAGTCGAGGCGAATGTCGAGCACGGGCTGCCGCTCACACAGGCCGACCGCACCGCGGCGGCACTGCGGATCCTCAAGTCGCACCCCAGCATGTCGGACCGGGCCATCGCAAAGTCCACCGGCCTCGGGTCACGGGCGGTCGCGGCACTGCGGCGGTCATCGGATTCCGTACCGAAGTCGAATTTCCGTATAGGGCGCGACGGCAAGGTCCGCCCCCTGAACGGCGCACAGGGCCGGCTGCGGGTCGCCGAGCTCATCAGGGAGAACCCAGAGGCCTCCCTGCGCCAAGTGGCCCGTACAGCAGGGGTGTCGCCCGCCACGGCCCTCGACGTGCGGCGGCGCCTGGAGCGCGGTGACGACCCCGTCCCGAGCCAGTCGAGCCCCGTCAACCCGGCGGCGGAAGCCCCGAAGAATCCCCTGCCCGAGCAGAACCCGGCCGCCGCAGGCCCCCCGTCCACCGCCACGCTCGAAAAGCTCATGCGCGACCCGTCGTTGCGACAGAGTGAGCTGGGACGACGGCTGCTGCGGATGTTCAAGGAGAACGTGCAGGGCGAGAAGGACATGACCGACATCGTCGCCTCGGTCCCCTCGCACTGCATCGAGCTGATCATTCAGCTCTCCCGGCACAACTCGCAGATCTGGGAGGACTTCGCCCAGGAGTTGAACAGACGGGCACGTGTCGTCAAGCCCGAATAGCATCACCCGCAACGACAGAGCTCCTGGTGCACGGGCGTACACAACACCCGCGTCCATCAGGAGCTTTGCGTGCGCTCTCGCGCCGGGCACCCATCCGTCGCGCACCGGCGCGGCAGGGTCCGTGAACGCGCCGTGTCCCGCGGGGCGGTGAAGCCGGCCGCGGGACACGGCGAACCAAGACGAACGACGCGGTGCCGCCTCAGGCACCCCGGGTCACCCGCGCTCGGCCACGACGCATTCGGTGACGCACAGGTCCGCGGGGCACGGAGTGATCGACAGGACCTGCAGCCCCGCCTCCGCCGCCTCCCGGCGGATGTCGGCCTCACCGCGCTCACGGGTGTTGGGCTCGCCGACCACCATCTTGATCACATTGCGGAACGCCGCCCCGGAGTCGTGCTCCTTCAAGGGGTCGATGACCAGCAGCTTCGGCGTGCTGCCCGCAGCCGCGCCGGCGCTCATCGCCTTGCGGATATTGCTCAGGATCCGCACCCCGCTCTCCGAACTCCAGTCGTGGAGAACGTTCTTGATGATGTAGAGATCGCCGCCGGCGGGGACCTCGCTGAGGATGTCCGACGGCCGGTAGGAGAGCCGCTCGATGAGGTCCTGGTCGCCCGATTCGCGCAGCCCGGCCTCCGCCCGGCGGCAGGTGTCGGGGCGGTCCACGCAGACGCCCTTGAGGTGCGGATGCGCCGAGAGGATGGCCTTCAGGAGCGCCCCGTTGCCGCCGCCGACGTCGACCACCGTGCGGACGTTGTCGAACGTCAGGTGCTCCGCCAGCACCCCGCCTATCGGCCGGGCCCAGTCCTGCATCGCCAGGTCGAAGATCCGCGAGGTCTCGGCGTCCTGCTCCAGGTACTCGTACAGCGAGACACCGAAGGCGTGCGGCATGACCGAGGTGCCGGTCTTCACCGCCTGCGCGAGCCCGCCGTGGGCCGCCTGGCCGTACAGGCCGCACAGCAGCGAGGTCAGATGCCGGATCGACTCGGGGTGATCGGTCCTGAGCTGCTCGGAGAGGGGCGAGTTGGTGTAGCGGCCCTCCTCGTCGCGCGCGAAGACGCCCAGCGCCGTCACGGCGCTCATGAGGGACTCCAGCGCGTCCGGGTCCGCGTCGACGGCCTTGGCCAGTTCGGCGCCCGTTGCCGGCCCGTCCGCGAGGGCGTCTGCGATTCCGAGGCGAGCGGCGGCACCGATCGTCGCGGATGTGATGGAGCCCATGACAAGACTCAACAACGAAACTTCCATAGCCCTTTTTCTCCCTCGGCCGGATGGCAGGATGTGAATGACAGGTTGGTGTTCTCGGCCGTCGCCTGCACCTGTTCAATCGTGAGGGCATGTCAGTTGAACAGTGCCCGGTGATATGCACATGGTGTTGGGGACTTGGCCGGATCCGCCTTGCGAATCTCCCCGCGGCAGATGAGGGTGGGAGCATGAACCATGAGAAGTCGTCGAGCGACGACGGCGCCGAGGACGTGCCCCCAGGAGACATGAAGGCTTCACACGCGGACCGGGATCAGGTCGTGGAGATTCTCCGCGACGCCGCGGGTGACGGCCGACTCACCACAGATGAACTCGAAGAGCGTGTGACGGCGGCGCTGGCCGCGCGCACCATTGGCGATCTGGCCGGGCTGACCCGCGATCTGCCGGTCTCTCCCGCCCCCACGGACCCGAGTTCGCGGTCCAAGGACGTGGTGGAGATCAACCAGCGTTTCGGTACGCTGCACCGCTCCGGCTCCTGGGAGGTCCCGCGCCGCCTGGACATCCGGATGCACGGCGGCGACGTCAAACTCGACTTCACCGAGGCCGTGCTCAGCCACGACGTTCTCGACCTGGATGTCTATGTCAGCGTCGGCGGAAACCTGGTGCTGGTGGTCAAGCCCGGTATCGAGGTGGTCACCAATGACGTGGCCGTGGGCGTCGGCGAGGTCAAGGACCGCACCTCCGCCTCCGACGGTGACGTACCCGTCGAGCTCCGGGTGAATGTGCGCGGCCGGATACGCGGCGGCGACGTGGTGGTCAGATACCCGCGGCGGACGCTCGGGCAGTGGCTGCGCGGCGGAAACTCGGCCTGAGGGCGCATACAGCAGTGGCAAAGCGGTGGCCGGCTCGTACGAGCCCCCCCCCCCCCCCCCCGCTTCGTCGTCTGCGGACGGATTTTGCCCAAGCGATAAGCGGGCGCCCCTGACAGGTCGGACAGCGGATTCCAGGCGCTGTGCATGATATAAGTGCTCAACTCCCTTGCGCGGTTCAAGTGTTCAACTGCTACGTTGCGCGGGTTCCACGGGCGCGGATACGTTCCAGTTACCGGTGAGCCGGATCTCAAGGTCCTATTCACTCACCAAGTGGCTTCCTCTAATTATTGAGAATGTAACTGGCGGCAAGCGCGAGGTGGCGAGTTGCAGGGATAGGTTGTCACTGGCTCTCGGGCCAGGAGGCGAACGTGTTGATGAGGTTCCCCTGTCGCCTGTCGCGGTGGTTACTTCAACCCCTGCCGCAGTAAAGCGTGCTAGATCTCATTGCTGATTCTGGTCGTTTCTCCTCCGCCGTGCCCGAGTGGCATTTTGCGAAAAGTCCCGCGGTAACCCCGCAGCGCGGCAGACGTGCATATCCTCGGCAAGCAGGGATGGCGGAAGAAATGGCCAACGAAGACAAGCTCCGCGATTACCTCAAGCTCGTGACGGCTAATCTGCGCCAGGTCCGCCGTCGACTGGCTGAGGTCGAGGAACGGAGCCAGGAACCCATCGCGATCGTCGGAATGGGTTGCCGATTCCCCGGCGGGGCGCAGAGCCCCGAAGAACTCTGGCAGTTGATGGCCGAGGGCACGGACGCGATCGGGGCATTTCCCCAGGACCGCGGCTGGGACCTCGAGAACCTCTACGACCCCGACCCGGACCACCCCGGAACCTCGTACGCGCGCCACGGCGGATTCGTGTACGACGTGGCCGAGTTCGACGCGGGATTCTTCGGAATCAGCCCGCGCGAGGCGCTCATGATGGACCCCCAGCAGCGGCTGCTGCTGGAGGTGGCCTGGGAGGCCCTCGAAAAGTCCGGCATCGACGCGGCATCCCTGCGCGGCAGCCAGACCGGTGTGTTCACCGGCTCCTACAGCTCGGGTTACGGACTGGGCCCCTCGGCGGAGACCGCGGGGTCCGAGGGCCATCTCGTCACCGGCATAGCGACCAGCGTCCTGTCGGGACGCCTGGCGTTCACCTTCGGCCTCGAAGGCCCTGCCGTCACGGTGGACACCGCGTGCTCCTCGTCCCTGGTGGCCCTCCACATGGCCATCCAGTCGCTGCGGTCGGGGGAGTCCTCGCTGGCGCTGGTCGGCGGCGTCACCGTGGTCGCCACGCCCGGCGTCTTCGTGGGCTTCTCCCGGCAGCGCGGCATGTCGGTGGACGGCCGCTGCCGGTCCTTCAGCGCGGCGGCGGACGGCTCCGGCTGGGGCGAGGGCGCCGGTGTCCTCGTAGCGGAGCGGCTGTCGGACGCCCGGCGCAACGGGCACAAGGTGCTGGCGGTGGTACGCGGCTCCGCGATCAACCAGGACGGTGCGTCCAACGGGCTCACGGCGCCCAACGGCCCGTCCCAGCAGCGGGTGATCCGTGCCGCGCTGGCCAGCGCCCGGGTGTCGCCCTCCGACGTGGACGTGGTGGAGGCGCACGGTTCGGCGACCACGCTCGGCGACCCGATCGAGGCCGAGGCGCTCCTTGCGACGTACGGCCAGGAGCGCGCCGACCAGCCGCCGTTGTGGCTGGGGTCGGTGAAGTCCAACATCGGGCACACGCAGGCGGCGGCCGGTGTGGCCGGTGTGATCAAGATGGTGCTCGCCCTCCAGCACGAGCAGCTCCCGCGGACCCTGCACGTGGAGGAGCCGACGCCGCACGTGGACTGGGCGGCCGGCGACGTACGGCTGCTGGCCGAGTCGGTGCCGTGGCCCGCCGGGGAGCGGGTGCGTCGCGCGGGCGTGTCCTCGTTCGGCATGAGCGGCACCAACGCCCACGTCATCCTGGAGGAAGCCCCCACAGGAGCGCGCGCGTCGACGTCCGCCGAGGGCGGGCCCGCCGGTGAGGACATCGAGGGCGCCGAGCCGGCGGAGAGCAGCGACGGCACCGCCGTCGTCGAGGCCGAGAAGACGGTCGCCCCCGCGGTGATCGAGGCGGCTGGGCTCGGTGCGTGGGTGGTGTCGAGCCGGTCGGCGGAAGGCCTGTCGGCTCAGGCGAACCGGCTGCGGGAGTGGGTGTCCAAGCGCCCGGAGCTGGAACCGGCCGATGTGGCGTGGTCGTTGGCGGCGACGCGGTCGTCGTTCGAGCACCGGGCTGTGGTGTTGGGCGGTGGTCGCGAGGAGCTGGTGACCGGCCTGCGGAGCGTTGCCGCTGGTGAACCCGTGGGTTCGGTGGTCTCCGGAGTGGCCCGTTCTGGCACCCGGACGGTGTTTGTGTTCGCGGGTCAGGGGGCCCAGTGGGTGGGTATGGGCCGGGAGTTGGTCCGGTCGAGTCCGGTGTTTGCGGCGCGTCTTGCGGAGTGTGAGGCGGCGTTGGCGCCGTATGTGGACTGGTCGCTGGGTGATGTGCTGGCCGGGGTGGGGGGTGTGCCTGGGCTGGATTCGGCGGATGTGGTGCAGCCGGTGCTGTGGGCGGTGATGGTCTCGCTGGCCGCGGTCTGGGAGGCGGCAGGCGTCGTCCCCGATGCGGTGGTGGGGCATTCGCAGGGTGAGATTGCTGCGGCGACGGTGGCGGGGATGCTGTCCCTGGAGGACGGTGCGCGGGTGGTGGCGGTGCGGTCGCGTGCGCTGTCGGGTCTGTCGGTTGAGGGTTCGATGGTGTCGGTGGTGATGCCGTCGCGGGCGGTATGTGAGCT
>NZ_JBSIBZ010000120.1:0-21888 GCF_058245575.1 Streptomyces sp. UF-297
CCCCCCCCCCCCCCCCCCCCCCCCCCCCCACCGTCGGTTTTGCGTAGCGTCGTTTCCGCAGGGGCGGGCCAGGCCTCTCCCTGCAGGTGGCGGCCCTGGCCGCCGCCTCATGGACGCCGATATGGGAGGACGGGGGTGCGCTGGTGCGCATTGGTCTGCTCACCGAGGGTGGGTATCCGTACGCGTCCGGTGAATCGCGCGTGTGGTGCGACCGGCTCGTGCGCGGGCTCACGGGCCACGAATTCGAGGTCTACGCCCTCAGTCGCAGCGCCGAGCAGGAGGCGCACGGCTGGCAGGAGCTGCCCGCCCGGGTGCGGCTGGTGCGTACGGCACCGCTGTGGGGCGAACTCCACGAGGAGCAGCGGGCCCGGCCCGAAGGCGGCAGGGGGCGCTCCCGCAGTGGCCTGTGGGGCGGTGCGCGCGGCGGCTTCGGCGGTGGGCGGCGCGAACGGCGGTGGTTCGCCGAGGCCTTCGGGGACCTGGCGGCGGCCTTCGGTACGGTCCCGCACGGCGGCCCGGGGCAGGAGGCGGACCGTTTCGCCGCGGGTCTGTACGGCCTGGCCGAGCTGGCCCGCGAGTGCGGCGCGCTGCCCGCGCTGCTCCGCTCCGAGCAGGCGGTACGCGTCCTGGAGGCCGCCTGCCGTGCCCCCGGAGCCCTGCACGCCGCCCACGACGCCCAGCTCCCCGACCTCCTCGCCCTGGCCGAGCACCTCGAACTCGCCCTGCGCCCCCTGTCGCTGGACTGGTACGGCGACGAGCGCACCCCCGGCCTGGCGGGCGTGGACCTGTGCCACGCCACCTCCGGTGGCGCCGCCGCGCTCCCCGGCCTCCTGGCCAAACGCTTCTTCGGCACCCCGCTGCTGGTCACCGAGTACGGCGTGCGGCTGCGCGAACAGTGCCTGGAGCGCGCCGCGTCCGACCTGAGCCCGCCCGTACGCGCCCTGACCGCCGCCTTCCACCGCGCCCTGGCCGCCGAGACCTACGCCCAGGCCGCGCTGATCACCCCCGGCAACACCCACGCCCGGCGCTGGCAGGAGCGCTGCGGCGCGGACCGCGAGCGGCTGCGCACGGTCTATCCGGGCATGGACGCGCGCCGCTTCGCCACGGTCGCCGACGCCGCCGCCGACGACTCCACGACCCTGGTCTGGGTCGGCTCCATCGAGCCCGCCAAGGACCTCATCGCCCTGCTGCACGCCTTCGCCGAGGTCCGCCGTGCCCGGCCGGACGCCACCTTGCGGATCATCGGCTCTCCCGGCCGCGCCCCGGACGCCCCGGCCTACCTCGCGCACTGCCGCGCGCTGGCCGCCCAGCTCTTCCCCGACGAGGCCGCCGACGCGCGCAGCGCGGGGGAGAACCCGGTCTCCTTCGAGGAGGTCGGCAGCCCCGAAGTGCCCCGCCTGGCCGACGCGTACGCCTCCGGGGCCGTCCTGGTCCTGTCCAGCGTCGTGGAGGGATTCCCGCGCTCCCTGGTGGAGGCCATGTTCTGCGGGCGGGCCACGGTCTCCACCGACGTCGGCGCGGTCTGCGAAATCATCGGCGGCACGGGCCTGGTGGTGCCGCCGCGCAATCCGCGCGCCCTGGCGGACGCCTGCCTGGCGCTGCTCGGCGACCCGCAGCGCAGGGCCCGCCTCGGCGCGGCGGCCCGGGCCCGCGCCCTGGAGCTGTTCACGGTCGACCAGAACATCGCCGCGTTCCGCAGCATCTACCTGGAGCTGATCTCGCACACCCCGGCCCGCCAGGACGGGGACGCCGTCTGCGACGAGGACGGCGTCCCCCGGCCGTTCGCCCGGCCCGCCGAGTCCCATGTCCCGGGCCGCTGGGCCGGGGGCAGGGCGGTGGCGCCGACGGGACGGGCGCCCAGCTGGGCGGGCGCGGAGAGCCGCGCGGAGGCGGTCGAGCGGGATGTGCTCGACGAGCCGCCCGGGTGCGCTTCTTGGCCCGGCTCGCAGGAGCTGCGGGACGGGGCGTGGCGGGAGGAGGCGAGCGCATGAGTGCACCGGGCGAGGGGCGCGCGCAGGGCTTGGACAGCGGGCAGGGTGTGGGGAATGCGAAGGGTGCCGGGCCGCGTGTCGGCGGTGCGCGGCGCGGACCGGCCGATCCCGTACGGGTTCTGATGCACCGTCATAAGAAGCTGTGCGAGCGAGCCGCCGACCCCCTGGAGATCGCCGCCGGGCTGGAGGCGCACGGCGTCACCGACCGCACGGCGGCCCGCTTCCGGCACCGCGACGTCTTCTCGCTGGCCGAGGAGCTCTACGCCCGCGTCCCGCGCGCCGAGGGGACCGCGCGAGCGGACGGGCGGGACACCGAGGGCGGCGGCCACCGGGTGCGGCGGCGCGGCGTACGCGTCGTCCCGCACCTGCTGCCCGGCGCCCTGTGCGCCGCGACCGCCGCCGCGCTGATCCTCCCGCGGCCGTCAAGTCCCTTGATGCTGCCCGCTATTGGGGCCTCCGGAGTGCTGCTGATCGCCCTCGCGCTGTGGTGGTGCCTGCGGGACGGCCCGCTGCGGGCGCGGCAGAGCGGGGGCGCGGCAGCCGCGCTGTGGGCGGGCTGGCTCCTCGCGATCACGCTCGGCGGGGACTGGCTGACGGCCCAGCTGATCACGGGCGGGCCCGGCGCGCCGGCGGCCACCGACGGCCCCCTCCCCGCATGGCTGCGGGTCTCGGCGGCCAGTGCCGTGGCGCTGGCCCTGGCCGTGCTGCCCGCCGCCGGATGCGCGCAGTGGTTCGCGGCGCGCGCCCGGCGCTCACTGGCGGCCAGCCGCGGCCTGGAGGACTTCGCCGTACGGGTACGGCCCCTGCTGGCGGCCGCCACCGGCCTGTTCGTCTGCGCGCTGGGCGGGCTGCTGCTCGTCAGCCAAGTGGCGCTGGGGCAGGGCGGGTTGTGGCCCGTGGCCGCGGCCCTCGCCTGCGGGGCGCTGCTCTTCACGGCCCGGCTGCTGGCCGTGCACGGCTTCCCCGAGGCGGCCGTGGCCGGCACCGCGGCCGCCGGCGCCCTGGAAGGCCTGGCCCTGGCCTCCCTCCTGGTGGCCCGGCTGCCCGGACTCGCCCCCGTGGCGCGCCCGGTGGAGGCCGTCGCCACCACCCTCGGCCCGGCCGCCCTGCCCGCCGTCGCCTGCGCCACCAGCGCCCTGGCCCTGCTGCTGTACGGGCTGCGCGTACTGACCGGCGCCTCGGCGCACGCACCCGCGGCCCAAGGAGGCGCCCCGTGACCGGGCCCGCGCCCCGCCGCCGCGCCCCATCGGCCGGCGCGGCCGCCCCGCCGCCCCCACCGCCCTCCATCGTCCCCACCGGCCACGACGCGGACGCCGTCACCGCCGTCGGTGCCGACGCGGATTTCCACCACCCTTGAGGAGCAAGGCAGATGAACGACCACCCCACCGCACACCGCCGGGACCGGGGGGCCGCACGATGAGGGTGCTGCTCATCGGCGCCAACGGATACCTCGGCCGCTATGTCGCCGACCGTCTGCTCGCCGACCCCGCCGTCCAGCTCACCGCGCTCGGCCGCGGCGACGACGCCGATGTCCGCTTCGACCTGGCCACCGGCAGCCCGGGGGCCCTCACCCGCTTCCTGGACGCGGTGCACCCCGGCGTGGTCATCAACTGCGCGGGCGCCACCCGCGGCGGCGCCCGCGACCTGACCCGCCACAACACCGTCGCGGTCGCCACCATCTGCGAGTCGCTGCGCCGCAGCGGCTGCGGCGCCCGGCTCGTCCACCTCGGCTGCGGCTCCGAGTACGGGCCCTCCCAGCCCGGCTCCTCCACCGCCGAGGACGCCGTACCCCGCCCCGGCGGCCCGTACGGCGTCAGCAAACTGGCCGCCACCGAACTCGTCCTGGGCTCCGGCCTGGACGCCGTCGTCCTGCGCGTCTTCTCACCGGTCGGCCCCGGCACCCCGGCCGGCTCACCACTGGGCCGCCTCGCCGAGGCGATGCGCCGCGCCATGCAGGCGGGCGACAGCGAACTCAAGCTCGGCGGACTCGGCGTCCAGCGCGACTTCGTGGACGTACGGGACGTCGCGCGGGCCGTGCACGCCGCCTCGCTCTCCGCAGCCCAGGGCATCGTCAACATCGGCACCGGGCGCGCGGTGCGGCTGCGCGAGGCCGCGGCGCTGCTCGCCCGGGTCGCCGGATTCGGCGGCCAGCTGCACGAGCTGGACGCCCCGCCCGGCTACACCGCGGGCGCCGCCCGGCTGGCCATCCCCGGCCCCTCCTCCGAACACGGCGCGGCCCCGCCCGCGTTCCCCTACCCGGACGGCTGCGGCAGCTGGCAGCAGGCCGATGTGCGCACCGCCCGCGACCGTCTCGGCTGGCGTCCGCGGATCGGACTGGAGGAGTCCCTGGCCGACATCTGGATGGAGGCCGCATGTCGCATCTGATCTCCCGTACGAACGGCAGCCGCGCCTCGGCACCGCCCCAGCCGCTCGGCGTCGGGGTGCCCGGCTTCGCCCATCCGCTGCTCGCCCCCGCCGAGTGGGCCGAACTGCTGCGCCCCGCCACCCCGTTGCACTGGACCGTGCTCAACGTCTCGCGCGGCCCCGGCCAGCGCCCCGACGCGCACTGCCTGTCCGCCACCACCCGGCTGCGCGGCGCCGGGCTCAAGGTCCTCGGACACCTCGACCTGGCCCACGGGGCGCGCCCCTTCGGCGAGTTGATCTCCCAGGCGCACCGCTTCCTGGACTGGTACAAGGCCGACGGCTTCTTCCTGGACCGCTGTCCCACAGAGCGGACACACCTGCCCGAGACCCGCCGCATCACCACCACCCTGCGCGCGCTCGCCGAGGACACCCACCTCGTACTGCGGCACGGCGCCCACCCCCATCCCGGGTACGCCGAGACCGCCGACCAGCTCGTCACCTTCTGCGGCCCGTGGGCGGAGTACCGCTGGTCGCAGGCCGCGCAGTGGACCGCGCAATACCCGCCGGAGCGCTTTTGCCACCTGGTGCACGGCGTGCCGCGCACACACCTGGAAGAGGCGCTGCGCATCGCGCGCTGGCAGGGCGCGGGGACGGTCTACTTCACCGACCGCACCGACCACGGCGGGGACGCCTGGGAGGCCCTGCCCGGCTACTGGGACGAATT
Organism: Streptomyces sp. UF-297; assembly: GCF_058245575.1. Classification (NCBI taxonomy): domain Bacteria; kingdom Bacillati; phylum Actinomycetota; class Actinomycetes; order Kitasatosporales; family Streptomycetaceae; genus Streptomyces; species Streptomyces sp. UF-297. The sequence goes on from NZ_JBSIBZ010000120.1 coordinate 5,080, forward strand.
CGTCTCGCGCATTGGAACAGGTGTCTCGGAATAGGGAGGGGCGTGGCAGTGTTGCGGCAAGATGCTCCCCGCATCCGCGGGGACGGTCCCCGTACCGAGATACCGACCAACGGAGTCCCCGTGTCGCTGCCACCCCTGGTAGAGCCCGCTTCGGAGCTCACCGTCGACGAGGTCCGCAGGTACTCCCGCCACCTGATCATCCCGGATGTCGGGATGGACGGGCAGAAGCGGCTGAAGAACGCCAAGGTGCTGTGCGTAGGCGCCGGCGGCCTGGGTTCGCCCGCGCTCATGTACCTCGCCGCCGCGGGCGTGGGCACGCTGGGCATCGTGGAGTTCGACGAGGTCGACGAGTCGAACCTGCAGCGCCAGATCATCCACAGCCAGGCGGACATCGGCCGCTCCAAGGCCGCCTCCGCCAAGGACACCGTCCTCGGCATCAACCCGTACGTCACGGTCAATCTGCACGAAGAGCGCCTGGACTCCACCAATGTCATGGAGCTCTTCGCCCAGTACGACCTCATCGTGGACGGCACGGACAACTTCGCCACCCGCTACCTGGTCAACGACGCCTGTGTGCTGCTGAACAAGCCGTACGTCTGGGGCTCGATCTACCGCTTCGACGGCCAGGCCTCTGTCTTCTGGTCCGAGCACGGTCCCTGCTACCGCTGCCTGTACCCCGAGCCCCCGCCGCCGGGCATGGTCCCCTCCTGCGCCGAGGGCGGCGTGCTGGGCGTACTGTGCGCCTCCATCGGCTCCATCCAGGTCAACGAGGCCATCAAGCTGCTCGCCGGAATCGGTGAGCCGCTGGTCGGCCGCCTGATGATCTACGACGCCCTGGAGATGAGCTACCGCCAGGTCAAGGTCCGCAAGGACCCCGAGTGCGCGGTGTGCGGCGAGAACCCCACCGTCACCGAACTCATCGACTACGAGGCCTTCTGCGGCGTCGTGTCCGAGGAGGCCCAGGAGGCGGCGGCCGGCTCGACGATCACTCCTCAGCAGCTCAAGGAGTGGATCGACGCCGACGAGAAGATCGAGATCATCGACGTCCGCGAGCCGAACGAGTACGAGATCGTCTCGATCCCCGGCGCCAAGCTGATCCCCAAGAACGAGTTCCTGATGGGCAGCGCCCTGCAGGACCTGCCGCAGGACAAGAAGATCGTTCTGCACTGCAAGACCGGGGTGCGCTCCGCGGAGGTGCTGGCCGTCCTGAAGTCCGCGGGCTTCGCGGACGCGGTGCACGTCGGCGGCGGCGTGATCGGCTGGGTCAACACCGTCGAGCCCGAGAAACCGGTGTACTGAGCACGGCCGCGAGGGGCCCGTTCGCCGACGGGCCCCCTCGCTGTTGTGCGCGCGGCGTTCGTACGCGTGGCGTTACGAGCAGACGGTGCCGTCCGCCGGGACCTTGCCGTCCAGCAGGAGGCCGTCGACGGCCTTGGTGGCGCAGGAGTTGACGCCGTACGTGCCGTGCCCCTCGCCCTTGACGGTGAGGTTCACCCCGACCCCCTTGCCGAGCTTGTCGGCCATCTTCTTCGCACCCTCGACCGGGGTGGCGGGGTCGCCCTCGTTACCGATGACGAGGATGGGGGAGGCGCCGGGGGCGGAGACCTCGGGGAGCTTGCGCTCGCCCTTTACGGGCCAGTTGCTGCAGCTGAGCAGCCCGGCGGCCATGGACTCACCGAAGACGGGGGAGGCCTTCTTCAGCTCCGCGACCTTGCTCTTGGCCTCTTCGAGGGTGAAGCGCTGGTTGGAGTCGGCGCAGGTGATCGCGGCCTGGGCTGCGATGGAGTTGTCGTAACGGCCCTTGTCGTCGCGCCCGAGGTAGTGGTCGGCGAGCATGAGGAGGCTGTCACCGCTGCCCTCCAACTCCACCTCCTGCAGGGCCCCGGCCAGTGCTTCCCAGGCGTCCTCGTTGTAGAGCGCCGTTTCGATGCCCGTCCGTGCGAGTTCGGCGGTGAGCTTGCGGCCGCTTTCCGTGGGGACCGGCTCCTTGCGGAGCTGCTCCAGCAGGGCGGCAACTTCCTTGTTGCCCTCTGCGGTGCTGCCGCCGGTGGGGCAGTCGGCCCCGTGCTTCGTGCGGCAGTTCTTCATGAAGTTCTCGAACGCGCGCTGGAAGCCCTTGGCCTGGCTCAGCAGGCGCTGCGCAGAGTCGGAAGTCGGGTCGACGACCGCATCGAGGGTGGTGCGGCCGACGTTCTTCGGGAACAAGTGGGCGTAGACGCCGCCGAGTTCGGTGCCGTACGAGATGCCGAAGTAGTTGAGCTTGTCGTCGCCGAGAGCCTGGCGCATCAGATCCATGTCGCGGGCGGTACTGGTGGTGCTCAGATGCGCAAGGATCTTGCCGGAGTTCTTCTGGCAGGCCGCCGCGAACTCCTTGGCCTTCTTGACCGCGAGCTTCTCCTCGGCCTCTTCGCTCAGCCCCGGCTGCTCGGCCTGGAGTTCCCTGTCCATCGCCTTGTCGTCCAGGCACTTCACACCGGAGGTGTTGCCCACACCCCGAGGGTCGAAGCTGACCAGGTCGTACTGGCGGCGCAGCTTCTCGTACTCCTCGGCCGCGTTGGGCAGCATGGCCACACCGGACGCGCCCGGCCCGCCGAAGTTGAACACCAGCGACCCCAGCCGCTTGTAGCCGTCCTGCCTGGCCGTGGCGCGGATCATCGCCACGTCGATGGTCTCGCCGTCCGGCTCGGCGTAGTCGAGCGGCGCCTTGAGGGTCGAGCACTCCCAGGCGGTGCCGTCGGCCAGCTTTCCGGGCGCCTCGCCCGCGCCGCCCTGCGCGGCGCTCGGTGCGGGGCACGCCTTCCAGGTCAGTTTCTGGGAGGTGAGCGCGGCGGGGAGCGCGGTGGCCTGCGGGGACGCGGAGGCCGAGGACGTGTCCTTCTCGGCCTCGCTGCTGCCGCCCCCGCACGCGGTGGCACCGACGGCCAGTGCGAGGGATAGGGCGACCAGGGCTTTTGCCCGTATAGAACTCGACATAAGGCGTCATCCTAGCCCCATCTTTTACCTCCTCTTGACCTGGGGGTCGGTGTTGCTTCGCGCTGATCGCGGGCAGATCGTGTTATTCGCCGGGACTCTTCCCGCCAGCAGATAGCCGTTCACGACGCCGGTCACACAGCGGTCCCCCGACGGGTACGCGCCATGCCCCTCGCCCCGGTAGGTGAGGTGCACGCCGACCCCCGGCCCCAGCTCCCGGGCCAGCCGCGCCGCGCCTTCGTACGGGGTGGCCGGGTCGCCCGTGGTGCCGACGACGAGGACCGGCGCCGCGCCCGGTGCGCCGACCTGAGGGGTGTGCCAGGCGCCGGGCACCGGCCAGCGGGCGCACCACCCGGCCAGGTCCCAGGCCATGAACGGGCCGAACACGGGGGAGACGGCGCGGAATCGGGGCAGCCGGGCCCGTACTTCGGCGACGGTCGGCCGCTGCCGGGTGTCGGCGCACGAGATCGCCCGCTGCGACTGGCCCGCGGTGCTGTAACGCCCGTGCCGGTCACGGTCGTTGAAGGAGTCCGCCAGGGCCAGCAGGCGATCGCCGGAGCCGCGCGCCAGCGCCTCGTGCAGCGCGGTGCGCAGCGCCGGCCAGCTCCCCTTGTTGTAAAGGGGGAGGACGATGCCGTTCAGGGCCCGGGTCTGGGTCAGCGGTCGCTTGCTCCGGGTCGGCAGCGGGCGCCGGTCCAGGCGGTCGAGGAACGCGGCGACCTTGCGGGTGCCTTCCTTCGGGCCGCCGCCGACCGGGCATGCGCGCCCCTTGCGCGCGCAGTCCGCGAGAAAGCCGTTCAGCGCCCGCTGGAATCCCGTCGTCTGGTGCAGCGCCCGGCCGAAGGCGTCCGCCGTGGGGTCCACGGCGGCGTCCAGGACCACGCGGCCCACCTTCTTCGGGAACAAGTGGGCGTAGACCGCGCCGAGTTCGGTGCCGTAGGAGAAGCCGGTGTAGGAGAGCCGGGCATCGCCGAGGGCCTGCCGCAGTACGTCCAGGTCGCGGGCGGCGGACGCCGTGCCGACATGCGGCAGCACCCGGCCCGACCGGCGCGCGCAGCCGGCGCCGTAGGCGATGGCGTCCGCCATGAACGCCCGCTCCTCGCGCGCGGTGTCCGGCGAGGCGTCGAGCAGCGAGGCGGCCTCCAGCTCCCGGTCCGTACGGCAGCGCACCCCCGCGCTCGCCCCCACCCCGCGCGGGTCGAAGCTCACCAGGTCATAGCGCGAGCGCAGGCGCTCGAAGGTGGCCGCCCAGCCGGGCAGCGAGGCCACCCCGGAGCCGCCGGGGCCGCCGAAGTTGAACACCAGCGAACCGAGCCGCCGGCCCGGCGCCGCCGTGGAGCGGACGCGGATCAGCGCGAGGCCGATCGTCGCGCCGCGGTCGGCGCCCGGCCCCCACCGCGCGTAATCCAGCGGCACCTTGAGGGTGGAGCACTCCCAGCGGCTGCCGTCCGCCAGCGGCCTGGGGGCCTTGCCGTTTCCGCCCTGCGCCCGCGACGGCGCCGCGCAGGCCCGCCAGGCGAGCCGCTGGGCGGTGAGGGAGGCGGGCAGCGGCGGCAGCGCGCTCGCCGACGGCTTGTCGTCGGGCCGCCGCGCGGACGGCTCCGGGGCCCGTACGCCGCTACAGGCCGTGACGAGAAAGGCCAGCAGTACGGCCACGGCGGCGAGCGCCCTGCGCCGTACGGCCGCCGCCGCACCCCGTACGAACACGGCCGTCGTGGGCTTCGCCATTTCCGTACCCCTCACCGTCGAGCATGGTCCGATCACGCTCAGTCATCGTAGGGGTGGGCACTGACAATCCCCCGCGCGACGGCCCGCGGCCGGGCGCGGGAGGCATCAGGCCGCAGGGGAAACAGGAGGAGAGCGGCAGCGGGCCGGTCAGATCTCGCCCTTGCGCGTCAGGTAGGTGAAGGACACCCAGCCCGGCAGCACCGGCAGCCAGAAGGTCATCAGACGGAAGACCAGCACGGCCGACAGCGCCGTGGGACCGGGCAGTCCGAAGCCGGTGAGCAGACCGGTCAGCGCCAGTTCCACCGCGCCCACACCGCCCGGCGTCGGCGCCGCCGAGCCCAGCGCGTTGCCCGCGAGGAAGACGACCGCGATGCTCGCGTAACTGATCTTGTCGCCGCCGCCGAACGCCCGGATCGAGGCGTCCAGGCACAGCACGTTGGCCACCGTCAGCAGCAGCATGCCGCCGATGCCGGTGATCAGCTTCTGCGGCCGCTGAAGGATGTCCAGCATGCGCGGGACCACCCCGGCGAACAGCGACCGCACCCGCGTGACCACGAACTTGCGCAGCGCCGGGATCGCGGTGACCACCAGCACGAGCACGGCGGCGGTCAGCAGCCCGGCGATGACCGTACGGGAGGGCGAGAGCGAGGCGGTGTTCTCGGTGCCGGTCAGATAGCCGAAGGTCAGCAGCAGCAGGATGTGACAGCCCAGCCCGAACAGCTGGGAGGCGCCCACACTGGCCACCGCGAGGCCCGGCCGGATACCGGCCCGCTGCAGGAAGCGGGCGTTGAGCGCCACCCCGCCGACCGCGGCCGGCGCGACCAGCTTCACGAAGTTGCCCGCGACCTGCGCGATCACGGTCCGTACGAAGGAGACCTTCTCGGGGACGAAGCCCAACAGGCTCAGCGCCGCCGCGATGTAGGTGACGGCGGAGAAGAAGAGCGCCGCCGCCACCCAGCCCCACTGGGCCTCGCCGATCACCTTGTCCAGCTCGATGTGGGTGAGCTGCGAGAGCAGGAAGTACGCGGCGAACGCACCGGCGATCCAGCTGATCAGGATGCGCGGGCTCAGCCGCTCCAGGCGGGCCGGCTCCACCGGTGCCGTCGGGCGGATCAGCAGCACCTGCTGACGGATCTGCACCAGCAGATCCTCCTCGCGGGCCTCCTCCATCGCCTCGTCGAGCGCCTTCTTCTCGGCGTTCTTGTCGGCCTTCATCTCGGCCTTGAGGGTCTTGCGGTCCCTGCGCCGCCCGTGCTCGGCGGCCCGCTGCTCCTTGGCGGCGCGCGAGGCCTCCAGTACGGCCTCCCGCTCCCGCTTGGAGCGCTCGCGCGCCAACTGGCGCAGCGTGGCCCGGGTGGTGCGGCTGAGCGCGATGGGCTGGAGCAGCGGGAGGCTGTCGGCGACGGTGTCCGGGCCCAGCGCCTCCACCGCCACCCGTACCGCGCGCTCGGCGCCCACCCGCAGGCCGAAGGTGGTCAGCAGCTGGGCGATGTCCATCCGCAGCACGAGGTCGCCGGCCGCGATCTCACCGCCGCGCAGGTCGGTGAGGACCACCTTGCCGGAACGATCCACCAGCAGGGCGTCACCGACCAGCCGACGGTGCGCGATGCGCCGCGACTGCAGCGCCTTGACCTGCCGCCAGGCGCTGCGCATCAGCTCGTCGGTGATCTCCTCGTCCGGCAGCGAGTCCAGCGGACGGCCGCCGATGTGCTCGTACACCAGCATCACCGCGTCCGGGCCCAGCTCGGAGGTGGCGATCAGCTTGGGGGCGTTCGCACCGGCCGCGATGGCCGCGTACGCCAGCAGCGCCTCCTGCTCCAGGGCCTGCCGCAGCGACTGCAGACTGCGGCGCTGGTTGATGCCGCGCAGCGACAGCCGGCGCCAGACGCGGTAGAAGAAGCCCTGCGCCTGCTGCTCGCGGTCCACGACGGTGACGTCGATGGGCGGCCCGTCCTCCAGTGTGACCAGATAGCGCCGGCCCCGGTCGGTGTGCTCCGGGTGCTCGGGGTCCGCGCTGTCGTCCGCGCGCATCGCGCTGACCGGCTTGAAGCCGACCCTGCGCAGGCCCGCCAGGAGGTGCTGACCGGTGGGGCGGACGTTGGGGGAGCCGACGGTGTAGAGCGTGCCGAAGGCGACCGTCCAGCCGATCAGGATGGTGGTGACGATGGCGAAGGGCGTGGTGAACCGCCCGATGAGCACCGCGAAGGCGTCCAGCAGCAGCACGAACCACATGGCCACGCGCCAGCGCGGGCGTTTGGACATGCCCACGGCCGTCATATAGGCGATGACCGGCGCCAGATAGCTGTGCACGGGGGCGGTGAAGGAACCGTTGTCCAGCGTCTGCGTCAGCGCGCCCTTGATGGAATCGGGAGCGGCCTCGGTGACCCAAAGGTCGGTGGCGAGCGAGACGCCGTGGGCGAGCACGGCGGCCAGCACACCGTCCGCGATCCGCAGCCCGTCCCGCTTGATCAGCCGCTCGACGGCGAAGGCCACCGGCACGATCAGTACGGCGATGCTGGACGCCAGCCCGGCGAAGTTGATCAGCAGTGGCGGGGCGTTCTTGGCCCCGCTGTGGATGTCGTCCTCCAGGCCCTGGGTCGTGGCGTGGGCGAAGGTCGCCAGGCCCAGGACGAGCGCGATACCGGCGATGCCGAGCAGGAAGCGCAGCAGGTCGGAGGGGCGGTGCACACGGGCGGGGAGCAGCGGCTCGTCACCGGAGACGCGGTCGACGTGGATCTCGCGGTCCACGCAGTCCTCGTGCCGGTCGCGCTTGGCCTTTTTATCGGCCTTGTCGGCTCTATCGGCCTTGTCGCGCTTGTCGGTGCTGCCGCTCCGATCGGCCCCGTCGGCCCTGGTGGCCCGTCCGGCCGCATCCGGCCCGTCCGCCACGGCTGCCGCACCGGCCCCCTGGGTGTCCGCTCTGCCTCCCTTCTCGTCCGAATCCGGCTCCGCGGTGCTCTCTGCCTTCTTGATCGTGCTCGCCTTTTCGGTCCTGGAAGCCGTGGCCGGCTCCCCCTGCTGCTGATCCGGACGCTCGGCGTCCGGGGACGGGCTGGTGATCCCGGTGGTGGCACTGACGGCATCCGGGGCGGCCGCGGAATCCGGGCCCTCGCTCCCGTCGGCGGGCAGCGCGTCAGGGGCGCCCGCCTCCCCAGGAGGCGCCGCGCCCTGCTGTCCGGCCATCTCTTCTTGATCTCGTATCACCAGTCACCGCCCGGAAGATGGTGGCACGGCCCGACGACGAGGGAGGGCATCAGGGTGCATTTCGGGGACGCGGGAAACGGAACGCGCGCTGCCGCACGCGCCCGAGTGCGCCGCGGCACCACCGCCTCCCGTACCGGATGGCGCCGTCGGCGCGGTGCGGCAGGATGGGCCGAATGAGTGCGACCGGAGACAGCACGGGACACGGCGGCGACGGGACGGGCGGCGCCGGAGAACTGCCCGAGTACGCGGAGCGGGTACTGGACGTGGCCGAGGCCATCCCCCCGGGCCGGGTGATGACCTACGGCGACGTCGCCGAGTGGCTGGGCGAGGGCGGGCCGCGCCAGGTGGGGCGCGTCATGGCGCTGTACGGAGGCGCCGTGCCGTGGTGGCGCGTGGTGCGCGCGGACGGAGCGCTGCTGCCGGGCCACGAACTGCGCGCGCTCGGCCACTACCGCGACGAGGGCACCCCGCTGCGCCAGGCACCCCGCTCCGCCGAAGGACACCTGCCGCGCCTGGACATGCGCAGGGCCCGCTGGGACGGCACCGGCGGCCCGGCCGGGGGCGCACGGCACGACGGCGACCCGGCCCGGCGGAACTGACAGCACATCCGGCGCCACAACTGACAGCATCGGCCGTACGGTCACGGGACGCGCTGCGGCTCGTGCGCCACCTGGCGTAGCGTCGGACACAGCCCTCACCGCCGCCCCGCCGTCGGGCGCGTACGGCGAGGAGACGACCAGACCCGCGACCCGCACCGCCCACAGCACCCCCACCAGGACCGGCGATCCACGTGAGTTCCTCCTTCTCGGCCACCCCGCCGGCACAGCAGCACACCCGGCCGGTGCGGCGGGATGCCGCCGGCGCCTACCGATTGGTACGTACCCCGCCGGGACGGACGGACCCTCCTGCGTTGGACGCACGTCAGCGCGCCGTGGTTGACCACACCCACGGGCCGCTGCTGGTTCTGGCAGGCCCGGGGACCGGCAAGACCACCACCCTGGTGGAGGCGGTGGCCCGCCGCGTACGGGAGGGCACCGACCCCGAGCGCATCCTCGTGCTCACCTTCAGCCGCAAGGCCGCCGTCGAACTGCGCGACCGCATGGCGGCCCGCCTGGGGGACACGGCAGGCGCCTCCTACGGGCCACGCGCCACCACCTTCCACTCCTACTGCTACGCCCTGGTGCGCGCCCACCAGGACGCCGACCTCTTCGCCGACCCGCTGCGCCTGCTCTCCGGCCCCGAACAGGACCTCCTGGTCCGTGAACTCCTGGAGGGCCAGGCCGGGCTGGAGCGCGCCGGCCGCGGCCGCGCCGCCTGGCCCGACGAACTGCGGGCCTGCCTGACCACCCGCGGCTTCGCCGACGAGGTGCGCGCCGTCCTGGCCCGCAGCCGCGAACTGGGCCTGGGGCCGGACGCGCTGGACGCCTTCGCCCGCAGGACCGGGCGCCCCGACTGGGGCGCGGCGGCGGCCTTCCTCGCCGAGTACCTGGACGTCCTGGACGCACAGGGGGTGCTGGACTACGCCGAACTGGTCCACCGGGCGGTCCTTCTGGCGGAGCGCCCCGAGGTCGCCGCCGAACTGGCCGGCCGCTACGACGCGGTCTTCGTCGACGAGTACCAGGACACCGACGCCGCCCAGGTACGGCTGCTGCACGCGCTCGCGGGCAACGGAGGGGCCGCACGCGGCGCGTCGAGCCGGGGCGGCGGCCGGGCGGCGGGTGGGCGCACGCTGGTCGCCTTCGGCGACCCGGACCAGTCGATCTACGCCTTCCGCGGCGCCGACATCAACGGCATCCTCGACTTCCCGACCGCCTTCGCCCGTAAGGACGGCACCCCGGCCCCGGTAGAGGTCCTGGGCACCTCGCGCCGCTCCGCCTCCGCCCTCCTGGCGGCCACCCGCCTGCTGACCCGCCGGATGCCGCTGACCCGCCTGCCCGCCCAGAAGGTACGGGCCCACCGGGAGCTGGCCTCCGTACGCGAGGGCGGCCGCGTCGAGGCGTACACCTACCCCACCGCCGGGGCCGAACTCGACAACATCGCGGACATCCTGCGCCGCGCCCACCTGGAGGACTCCGTCCCCTGGAGCGACATGGCCGTCCTCGTACGCGCCGGCGGCCGCTCCATCCCCGCCGTCCGCCGCGCCCTGACCTCCGCCGGCGTCCCCCTGGAAATCGACGGCGACGACCTGCCCCTGCGCCACGAACCGGCCGTCGCCCCCCTCCTGTCCGCCCTGCGGGTCGCGGCCGAGGCGGCCCTGGAGGACACGGGAGCCCGGGGGGCCGACGCGCTCCACAGCGCAGGCGGGGCACCGGCTCCGTACGAGGCGGGCACCGGCGCCGCGGACCTCTCGCCCGCCGAGCACGAGCCCACTTCGGCGGCGGCCGCGCAGCACGGCGCCGAAGCCCCGCCCGCGGATGCGGCGGCAGCCTCTTCCCCTCGCGACGGCGAGGAACTCCCGCCGGGCGGTCCGGCGGTGCCCGAGCCGCCTCAGCCCTCGGCCCCTCAGCCCTCGACTTCTCAGCCCTCGGCCCCTCAGCCCTCGACTTCTCAGCCCTCGGCTCCTCAGCCCTCGACCGAGCCGACCGAGCCGGCCGAGCCGGCCGAGCCGACCGAGCCGACCGAGCCGACCGAATTGGCCGAGCCGGCCGAGTTGCCCGAGTCGGCCGAGGGGCCGCACCGGGCCGCCGCCGATCACCGGACACCGGGGGAGGGGGCACCCGCCCAGGATCCGGATGAGCCCGGCACAACGGCCGGGCCCGGCGCAGCCGAGTCGTCGGCCGAGCCCGGCGCAGCCGCCTGGCTGAGCGCCGAGACCGCCGTCGACCTGCTGTCCTCGCCGCTGGGCGGCATGGACTCCGCCGACCTGAGGCGCCTGGGCAGGGCGCTGCGCGAGGAGGAGCGGGCGGCGGGACAGGCCGTACCGCGGCCCTCCGACGAGCTGATCGCACGGGCGCTCGCCGAGCCGGAGCGCCTGGTGGCGCACGACCCCGGGTACGCCCGCGGCGCCCAGGAACTGGGCCGGCTGCTGCGCAAGACCCGCGAGCTGCTGGCCGGCGGCGGCACCGCCGAACAGGCCCTGTGGGAGCTGTGGGACGGCACCCCCCGCTGGCGCCGCCGCCTGGAGGGCGCCGCCCGCCGGGGCGGCGCCGCGGGCCGCAACGCCGACCGCGACCTGGACGCACTGGTCGCGCTCTTCGAGACCGCCGCCCGCGCCGAGGAGCGCACCGGCGGCCGCGGCGCCCTCAACTTCCTGGAGGAACTCGCCGCACAGGACATCGCCGCCGACACCCTCACCCGCCGCGCCGTACGCCCCGACGCCGTACGCCTGATGACCGCGCACCGCTCCAAGGGCCTCGAGTGGCGCCTGGTGGTCGTGGCCGGCGTACAGGAAGGCCTCTGGCCCGACCTGCGCCGCCGCGGCTCCCTCCTGGAGGCCGACCGCATCGGGCGCGACGGCCTGGCCGAGCCGCTGCCCCCCGGCGCGCTGCTCGCCGAGGAGCGCCGCCTGTTCTACGTGGCCGCCACCCGCGCCCGCGAACGCCTGGTCGTCACCGCCGTCAAGGCCGCCTCCGACGACGGCGACCAGCCCTCGCGCTTCCTGTCCGAACTGGGTGTGGAACCCGTCGACGTCACCGGACGCCCGCGCCGCCCGCTGTCCGTGGCCGCGCTGGTCGCCGAACTGCGCGCCACCACCGTCGACCCGCACGCCTCCGACGCGCTGCGCGAGGCCGCCGCCCAGCGGCTGGCCCAACTGGCCGCGCTGCGCGACGAAGAGGGCCAGCCGCTGGTGCCCGCCGCACACCCGCAGCGCTGGTGGGGCCTGTACGAACCCACGCACAGCACCGCCCCGCTGCGCGACCCCGAACAGCCCGTGGCCCTCTCCGGCAGCGCCCTGGACCAGCTCGTCAACACCTGCTCCCTGCAATGGTTCCTGGGCCGCGAGGTCAAGGCGGACACCCCCGCCACCGCCGCCCAGGGCTTCGGCAACGTCGTCCACGTCCTCGCCGACGAGGTCGCCTCCGGCCGTACCCCCGCCGATCTGGCCGTCCTCATGGAGCGCCTGGAGTCGGTGTGGGACGCGCTCGCCTTCGACGCGCCCTGGAAGTCCCGGCAGGAGAAGGACAGCGCGCGCGCCGCCCTGGAGCGCTTCCTGCGCTGGCACGTCATGGAGCGCGACACCCTCGCCCGTACGCCCGTGGCCACCGAGCACCCCTTCGACGTCACCCTGGAGGCCGGGCGCTACGCCGTACGCATCCGCGGCAGCATGGACCGCGTCGAGCAGGACGCGGCCGGGCACGCCTACGTCGTCGACTTCAAGACCGGCAAACAGAAGCCGACCGCCAAGGAGGTCGAGCAGCATCCCCAGCTCGCCGTCTACCAGTTGGCGGTGCGCGAGGGCGCCGTCGATGAGGTCTTCGGCGGGCAGCGGCCCGAACCGGGCGGCGCCGCCCTGGTCCATCTGCGGCTGGGCGCGCCCCAGAAGGAGGGCGGCGACGCGCTGCCCGCCGTCCAGGCCCAGCAGCCGCTGGAGGGCGACTGGGTCGCCACCCTCCTGGCCACCGCGGCAGGGCGCGTCCTGGAGGAGCGCTTCGCACCCACCCCCGGACAGCACTGCACCCACTGCGCCTTCCGCAACTCCTGCACGGCACTGCCGGAGGGACGGCAGATCGTGGAGTGAGCCACCGGGGCGCCGGTGCAGGGACGGAGCGAAGTCCCTGGTGAACGGTGCGGGGGCGGCGATTGTCAGTGGGGGCGGATACCGTCTCGGGTGTGTCAGCTCGTATCACCGACCCCGAGCAGCTCAAGGAGCTCCTCGGCATCCCCTTCACCCCGGAGCAGACGGCCTGCATCACCGCACCGCCCGCCCCGCAGGTCATCGTGGCCGGAGCCGGGTCCGGCAAGACGACGGTCATGGCCGCCCGGGTCGTCTGGCTGGTGGGCACGGGACAGGTCGCCCCCGAGCAGGTCCTGGGCCTGACGTTCACCAACAAGGCGGCGGGCGAGCTGGCCGAGCGGGTCCGCAAGGCCCTGATCGACGCCGGGGTGACCGACCCCGACCCCGCGCCCGGCACCGCCGACGGCGCCCTGGGAGAGCCGCGGATCTCCACCTACCACGCGTTCGCCGGCCAGCTCCTGAAGGACCACGGCCTGCGCATCGGACTGGAACCCAGCGCCCGCCTGCTGGCCGACGCCACCCGCTTCCAGCTCGCCGCCAAGGTGCTGCGCGCCGCCCCCGGCCCCTACCCGGCCCTGACCAAGTCCCTGCCCTCACTGGTGGAAGACCTGCTCGCCCTCGACGGCGAACTGGCCGAGCACCTGGTCGAGCCGGAGAGGCTGCGCGCGTACGACACCGAACTGCTGCACACCCTCGAAGGCGTCAAGCTCACCAACGCCGACCTGCGCAAGGTGCCCGACACCGCCCGCGGGCGCCGCGAACTCCTCGACCTCGTCGGCTCCTACCGAAGCGAGAAGCGCCGCCGCGACCTGCTCGACTTCGGCGACCAGATCGCACTGTCCGCGACGCTGGCCACCACCCGCCCCGAGGTCGGCCGCCTGCTGCGCGAAGAGTTCGCCGTGGTCCTGCTGGACGAGTACCAGGACACCTCCGTTGCCCAACGCCTGCTGCTCTGCGGCCTGTTCGGCGGCGGCACCGGCCACGCCGTCACCGCCGTCGGCGACCCCTGCCAGGCCATCTACGGCTGGCGCGGCGCCTCCGTCGCCAACCTGGACGACTTCCCGCGGCACTTCCCCTACGCCGACGGCAGCCCCGCCCGCCGCTTCGCGCTCAGCGAGAACCGCCGCAGCGGCGGCCGCCTCCTCCAGCTCGCCAACACCCTCGCCCGGCCGCTGCGCGGCATGCACGAAGGCGTCGAGGCCCTGCGCCCCGCCCCCGGCGCCGAGCGCGAGGGCACGGTCCGCTGCGCCCTGCTGCCCACCCACACCGAGGAGATGGCCTGGCTCGCCGACTCCATCGCCCACCTCGTGCACACGGGCCGGGCCCCCGGCGAGATCGCGGTGCTGTGCCGCACGGCAGGCGACTTCGCCCGCATCCAGGGCGAGTTGGTGGCCCGCGACATCCCCGTGGAGGTCGTCGGCCTCTCCGGGCTGCTGCATCTGCCCGAGGTCGCCGACCTGGTGGCGGTCTGCGAAGTGCTCCAGGACCCGACCGCCAACGCCGCCCTCGTACGCCTGCTGATCGGACCGCGCTGGCGCATCGGCGCCCGCGACCTGGCCCTGCTGGGGCGCCGGGCGCGCGCCCTGGTCCACCGCGGCGAGCCCTCCCAGGACCCCGAACGACGGCTGGCCGAGGCCGTGGAGGGCGTCGACCCGGCCGAGACCATCTCGCTCTCCGACGCCCTGGACACCTTCCTGGAGGGCGACGGCAGCCCGGAGGACGGGCTGCCGTTCTCCTCCCAGGCGCGGGTGCGCTTCGCGCATCTGGCCGCCGAACTCCGCGATCTGCGGCGCTCGTTGGGCGACCCGCTGATGGACGTACTGCACCGCGTGCTGGCCACCACCGGCCTGGAGGTCGAACTCTCCGCCTCACCGCACGCCCTCGCCGCCCGCCGCCGCGAGACCCTGGGCACCTTCCTCGACACCGCGGCCGGCTTCGCCGCCGCACAGGGCGGCTCCGCGCTGGACGGCGAGGCCTCGCTGCTGGCCTTCCTCGGCTTCCTGCGCACGGCGGTCCAGCACGAGAAGGGCCTGGACAGCTCCCTGCCCGGCGGCGAGAACACCGTCAAGGTGCTCACCGCCCACAAGTCCAAGGGCCTGGAGTGGGACGTGGTCGCGGTCCCCGGCCTGGTGACCAAGCAGTTCCCCAGCGACCAGGCCCGCGAGTCCTGGATCTCCCAGCCCAAGGTCCTGCCGCACGCCCTGCGCGGCGACGCCGAGACCCTGCCGGACGTGACGGACTTCAGCAGCCGCGGCCTGAAGTCCTTCAAGGAGGCGATGAAGGACCACCAGAGCACCGAGGAACTCCGCCTGGGATACGTCACCTTCACCCGCCCCCGCTCGCTGCTCATCGGCTCCGGACACTGGTGGGGCCCCGACCAGAAGCGCCCGCGCGGCCCCTCCGCCTTCCTCCACGCGCTGCGCGAGCACTGCGAGCAGGGGTACGGCGAGATCGAGGCCTGGGCCGACCCCCCGGAGGAGGGCGCACAGAACCCCGCCCTCGACGCGGTCGCCGGCGACATCGCCTGGCCGCTGCCGCTGGACCCGGAGGCGACGCGCCGCCGGCGCGAGGCGGCCAGGACGGTGCTGGCACATCTGGAGCGGATGGGCGGTGCCGAGGCGCATCTGGAGCGGGTGGGCGGTGCCGAGGCGCATCCGTACGGCGGGGCCGCGCGTGAGGGCTTTGGGGACGACGGCTCCCCGTACGGTCCCGATCCGTACGGCGAGGCCCCGCACGACGGCGCTCCGCACGACGCCCCGCACCCCGCCACCGACCCAAAGTGGCCTGTGCCGCCGGAGGACGACCCGTACGGCGACGCGTACTCCTACGAGGACGAGGAAGCGGCGGTCGCCTACGAGGACGAGGGCGCAGCGGTCGCCTACGAGGACGAGGGCCCCCTGCCACCGGCCGAGGACGACGCCGACGCCCTCGCCGGCTGGGACTCCTGGTCCGCCGAGCGCCCCACGCCCGCCGGACCCGGACCCGGCCCCGGACCCGCCGACCACGCCACGGCCGCCCCGCTCACCGCGGACGGCACCGAACACCCCGCTCCGGGCCGGGCCGACGCCCCGAGCCGTACCCCCGCCCCGGAGCCGCCCCGCACCACCGCCGCGAGCCCCGACCTGCTCCCCGAGGAGCGCCGCGCCGTCGCCTCCTGGGACCGCGACCTGGAAGCGCTCGCCACCGAGCTGCGCCGGGCCCGCGCCACCGTCGTGGACGTCCCCCTCCCGTACTCCCTCAGCGCCTCGCAACTGCTGCGCCTGGCCGCCGATCCGGACGCCTTCGCCCGCGAGCTGGCCCGGCCCATGCCGCGCCCCCCGCAGCCCGCAGCCCGCCGCGGCACCCGCTTCCACGCCTGGGTCGAGTCCCGCTTCGAGGAGCTGACCCTGCCCATGCTCGGCCCGGACGAACTCCCCGGCGGCGACCCCGACGAGGAGACGGAGATCGCCGACGAGCGCGATCTGGCCGCCCTCAAGGAGGCCTTCGCGCGCACCCCGTACGCCCACCGCACCCCGTACCGCGTCGAGGCCCCCTTCCAGCTGACCCTGGCGGGCCGGGTGATCCGCGGCCGTATCGACGCCGTCTACAAGGAGAGCGGACCCGGCGGCGAGCGGTACGAGATCGTCGACTGGAAGACCGGCCGCGGCCGCAGCGCCGACCCGCTCCAGCTGGCCGTCTACCGCCTGGCCTGGGCCGAACAGCACGGCCTGCCGCCGTCCGCCGTCGACGCCGTCTTCCTCTACGTCCGCAGCGGCGAGACCGTACGGCCCCAGCGGCTCCCGGGCCGCGCCGAGCTCGAAGCCATACTGCTCGGCCGGGACCGCCCGGAATGCGACGACGCCCCCGGGCCCGCGGACGCCCCCGGACCTGCGGATGCCCCTGGACCCGAAGACGCCCCCGGCCCCGCGGACGGTCACGCCTGCGGGCCCGCCCCCGGAACGAGTGGTCCCCGCCGCCCGGCGGGCCCCGCGGCAGGCGTCAAAACCGACCCGAAAGTCGGCAATCGGCGCCGCGCAGAAGTGGATCAAGAGGGGCAAGCGGAACAAGAGGTCACAGCGGAGACCGGCGACGGACCGGCCCCCGAAGGCGGATAGGCTCGATGCCATGAGCACCACCCCGGACAGCGCCGTCCGCACGTACATCAACGGCCATCGCGCCGCCTTCCTCGGCGACCTCGCCGAGTGGCTGCGCATCCCCTCCGTGTCGGCCGACCCGGACCGCGCGGCGGACGT
>NZ_JBSIBZ010000121.1:0-21778 GCF_058245575.1 Streptomyces sp. UF-297
CACTCAACGTGTATCGTCGGCAGCGTCAGTTGTTTATAAGAGACAGGGCCCGGGAGATCCCGGGCCCGCCCTTCGTCGTTCCTTCGCCGTTGCGAGGACCTGCGGACTACGGCGACAGCGTCAGGGTGTCCTTGGCGCTGTCCTTGACCGCCTTCTCGGAGTAGGCCCAGGGCAGCAGTTCACCCTTGGCCCACTTGTCGGTCTGGTCGTAGTAGTGCGCGTTGTAGGCGTGGCCCGAGGCGCCCGTGAGATTGATCCAGCGGGACTTGTCCAGGTCGGCGAGGTTGACGACCATCCGCATGGAGGGGACCCAGGTGACGCGGTAGCCGCCGGCCGCGTTCCAGCCGGTGGCGTTCACGGCCGCCTCGCCGCCGCCCAGGTTCCACGGGCCGCGGTTGAACAGGCCCTGGAGGAAGCCCGGGCCCTTGGTGCCCAGGGTCTGGTTGTCCAGGAACATCTGGTGGAGCCGCCCCCAGCTCCAGGTGTCGATGTTCTTGCCGAGCTTGGCGGTCAGCTCGTAACGGGCGTCCTCCATGGCGTGCTTGAGGAGCTCGTCGCGGTTCTTGTCACCGGGGCGGTTGGGGCGGTCGGCGGTGGTCCACCAGTCGTTCTTGGGGTCCTCCAGGATGGACCGTACGACCTCGTACCAGCGGTCGCCGCCGTCGGGCTGGGCCTGGTCGGGGGCGCGCTCGCCGCACTCGCGCACCAGCTTGCCGGTCTCGTCGGCGGGGCCGGTGTCGTTGGCCGGGCGGACGTACAGGCACTGGCCCTTGACCCGCAGCTCCTTGGGCATCTTGTTGCCGAAGGCGAGCTTGAGGGTGTTGCGCCAGACCGCGTTGAAGTAGGCGGCGGCCGCGGAGTCGGGCTCCTGGGTGAAGTCCCAGCCGTCCAGGAGGCGCTGGGCCTCGCGGATGTAGGGGTCCTTGATGTCGATCTTCTGGAGGTAGGGCGTCAGCAGCCGGGCGATCTCGCTGCTGTTGTCCTTCTGGAAGATCTGCATGTCGTCGGTGGAGACCTTGCCGCCGCCCTTGAGCCTGGACTGGATCAGGTCGTTGATCCGCTGGCTGCGGGCGCCGTAGCCCCAGTCCTTGGTGATCAGGTACGGGTACTTGTCCTGGTCGATGACGGCCTGGTTGGCGGTGACGATGTAGCCGCGCTTGGGGTCCAGCTCCCAGGGCAGGGCGGACTGGGGGATGTAGCCCTCCCACTTGTAGCGGGAGTCCCAGCCGGGGGCGGGGTAGGTGCCGTCGTAGCCGGGGGCCTTGGAGCGGACCGGGATCCTGCCGGGGGCCTGGTAGCCGATGTGGCCCTTGGTGTCGGCGTAGATCAGGTTCTGCGAGGGCACCTCGAAGTCGGCCGCGGCCTTGCGGAACTCGGTGAAGTCCTTGGCGCGGTTGAGCTCGAAGACGGCGTCCATGGACTTGCCCGGGTCCAGCGCGGTCCAGCGCAGGGAGATGGCGTAGCCGTCGCCGCGGTCGGGCGCGGTGTTGCCCACCGGGGCGCTCTTGCCGACGGCGCTCAGCTCGTCGTCGCGGTCGGAGACGATCGGGCCGTGTCCGGTGGACCGTACGGTGATCTTCTTGCTGCCGCCGCCCGCGATCTTGATCGTCTCGGTGCGGGTCTTGAAGGGCATCTGCTTGTTGTCCTGCAGATAGCCGTCGGCGGTGATCTTCTCCAGGTACAGGTCGGAGACGTCGGCGCCGAGGTTGGTCATCCCCCAGGAGATGTCCTTGTTGTGGCCGATGATCACGCCGGGCATGCCGGAGAAGGTGAAGCCGGAGACGTCGTAGTTGCACTTGGCGCTGGTCTTACGGCAGTGCAGGCCCATCTGGTACCAGAGCGAGGGCATCTGCGGGGCCAGGTGCGGGTCGTTGGCCAGCAGCGGCTTTCCGGTGGTGGTGTGCTCGCCGGAGACCACCCAGGAGTTGGAGCCGATGCCGTTGCCGTTGGGGCCCAGCAGCGCCGGGATCTTCTCCAGCGACTTCGACAGCGAGGTCAGCTGGGAGCGCAGGCCCTGGGTGGCGGCGTTGGCCGTGCCCGTGCTCTGGGTGTTGGCCGTCGCGGCCGCCTTGGGGTCGAACTCCTCGGTGGCGGGGTTGACCGCGCCGCCCTGGACGATCGGCTTGTTCCGCTTGGTGGGGTACTTCGGGTAGAGCTGCTCGATCTGGGCCGTGGAGAAGCGGCCGGCCATCAGGGCGCGGTCGATCTCGTCCTGCATGTTGCCGCGCAGGTCCCAGGCCATCGCCTTGAGCCAGGCCACCGAGTCGACGGGCGTCCACTTGTCGGGCGTGTAGTCGTTCTGGAAGTCCAGCGCCGCGTACTCCAGGGACAGCGCGGAGCCCTGGTGGTCCTTGAGATAGGCGTTGACGCCGTCGGAATAGGCCTGGAGATACTTCTTGGTCTGCGGCGAGAGCTTGGTGTCGTACTCCTTCTGCGCCACGTCGTGCCAGCCCAGCGTGCGCAGGAAGGCGTCGGTGTCCACCTGGTCCTTGCCGAACATCTCCGAGAGGCGGCCCGCCGTCATGTGGCGGCGCACGTCCATCTCCCAGAAGCGGTCCTGGGCCTGTACGTAGCCCTGGGCGCGGAAGAGGTCCTCGTCGGTGTCGGCGTAGATCTGCGGAATGCCGTTGGCGTCACGTACGACGTCGACCGGGTTGGTCAGGCCGGTGAGCTTCAGCGAGCCGGTGGTCTGCGGGAAGGAGGCGCGTACGGTGCTGACGCCCCAGTACGTGCCGAACGCGATGCCCGCCACGAGCAGAAGCACGACCGTGATCACGAACAGGCGGACGCGCCGCCCTTTTTTCTTTGGAGCCTTGTCAGGGGCGGGGCCGGACTTGTTGGCGGGCATCTCTGTCCTTCGAGGGGCAGGGTGGGAGTGCTGGAGCAACCATAGGCGCACGGGTTGGCCGACCCCTACGCGGAGTCATCAGCAGGGACGACCAACCTTCAAGCAATGGTAAATTGTTAGCCTCAGTAACTAGATACGGTAAGGAAAACCCGACCCTCAGTCCGACCCGAACCCGCTCCGTCGCCCGACCGGAAACCCGCGCCAGGAAGGACCGGCTCCCTGACTGTCGACCGCCTCAACGAACTTTTGTTGATCTCCTCGCTCGTCCTGCTCATCGCGGTGGCGGCCGTACGGCTCTCCTCGCGCAGCGGGTTGCCCAGCCTGCTCATCTACCTCGGTATAGGCATAGCCATAGGGCAGGACGGGCTCGGCGGGGTCGTCTTCGACAACGCCAATCTGACCCAGATCCTGGGCTATGCCGCGCTCGTGGTGATCCTCGCCGAGGGCGGACTGGGCACGAAATGGAAAGAGATCAAGCCGGCGCTGCCCCAGGCCGCGCTGCTCTCGACGCTGGGTGTCGCGGTGAGCGTGGGGGTCACCGCGGCCGGAGCGCACTACCTGGTGGGCCTGGAATGGCGCCAGGCGCTGCTGATCGGCGCGGTCGTCTCGTCCACGGACGCGGCCGCCGTCTTCTCGGTGCTGCGCAACGTCCCGCTGCCCAAGCGGCTCACCGGTGTCCTGGAGGCCGAGTCCGGCTTCAACGACGCCCCCGTGGTGATCCTGGTGGTCGCCTTCTCCACGGCCGGACCGGTGGAGCACTGGTACGCGCTGATCGGCGACATCGCCCTGGAACTGGCCATAGGCGCCGCCATCGGCCTGGCCATCGGCTGGCTGGGCGCCTTCGGCATGCGGCATGTGGCGCTGCCCGCCTCCGGCCTGTACCCGATCGCGGTGATGGCGATCGCGGTGTCCGCCTACGCGGCCGGCGCGATGGCGCACGGCTCGGGCTTCCTGGCGGTCTACCTGGCCGCGATGGTGCTGGGGAACTCCAAGCTGCCGCACAGCGCCGCCACCCGCGGCTTCGCCGAGGGCGTCGGCTGGATCGGCCAGATCGGCATGTTCGTCCTGCTGGGCCTGCTGGTGACCCCGCACAACCTGCTGGACGACATCGTGCCCGCGCTCCTGATCGGCCTGGTGCTGACGATGGTGGCCCGCCCGGCCTCGGTGCTGCTGACCCTGTGGCCGTTCAAGATGCCCTGGCAGGAGCAGGCGCTGCTGTCCTGGGCGGGGCTGCGCGGCGCCGTACCCATCGTGCTCGCCACCATCCCGATGGTGGGCGACGTGCCCGGCAGCGAGACGGTCTTCAACATCGTCTTCGTGCTCGTCGTGGTCTACACGCTGATCCAGGGGCCGACGCTGCCCTGGCTGGCGAAGTGGCTGAAGGTGGGCCAGTCCGATGCGGAAGCAGCGGCCGCCGACCTGGGCATCGAGTCGGCGCCGCTGGAGCGGCTGCGCGGCCATCTGCTGTCCACCTCCATCGGCCCCACGTCGCGGCTGCACGGCGTGGAGGTGGGCGAGCTGCGGCTGCCGACCGGCGCCGCGGTCACGCTGGTCGTACGGGACGGCAAGAGCTTCGTACCGGGTCCGACGGACGTGCTGCGCCGCGGCGACGAGCTGCTGGTGGTGGCCACCGACCCGGTGCGGGACGCGGCCGAGAAGCGGCTGCAGGCCATCTCGCAGGGCGGCAAGCTGGCCGGGTGGCTGGGCACCGGGGCCGATCCGCGGCACACCGGGGACGACGCCCGGCGCACCGGGGCCGAGGTGCGGCGCGCCCGCGCCCAAGGGAAACGCGGCTGAAGCACACAGAGGAATCCCTGGGGATTGGCGTGAATACCGCGCCAATCCCCAGGCCGTTTTCGGCACCGGCCTGTACTATGAAGCAGCACATACTTGCACTACGAACCAACTCTGCCTGATGCAGAGCTGGCGCGACCGCTCGGCGGCCGCGGTCCCCTGCCCCGGGCAGAGCCACCTTCCTTGGTGCGGACCACGCGGTATCACTCGGTCCTGCGCGAGAGGACAGCTCTCGGCGCGCTCCCGTGATGACCTCGCGGGCGGCGTGCTACCAGGCAGCAGAAAGGCTCGGCCGTGGCATCCGCGGTCAAGGACGCACACACCGACGCACGTCCTGGTTACGGACAACTGCTGCGCACCCCCGGCGCATGGACCTTCCTGCTGCCCGGCTTCCTGGCCCGGCAGCCGTTCGCGATGCTGACCATCGGCATCCTGCTGCTCGTCCAGCACACCACCGGCTCCTTCGCCGTCGCGGGCGCCGTCTCGGCGGTGACCGGCATCTCGCTGGGCCTGTTCGCCCCGCAGAGCGGCAAGCTCGCCGACCGCTTCGGACAGCGCGCGGTGCTGATCCCGGGCGTACTGGTGCACGTGAGCGCCGTCGCGGCGCTGACCGTGCTGGCGCTCAGCGATGCCCCGACGTGGGCGCTGCTGGCTGTCGCCGTGCCGACCGGTGCCTCGACGCCGCAGGTCAGCCCGATGGTGCGGGCCCGCTGGTCGGCCCGGCTCGGCGGCTCCCCGCTGATGCCGACGGCCGCCGCCTTCGAGTCGGTCACCGACGAGTTCACCTTCGTGGTCGGCCCCGTCCTGGCCACGGCGCTGTGCACCGGCGTGCACCCGGCGGCCGGTCTGGTCGCCGAGGCCGTGCTGACGCTGGCCGGCGGTCTGCTGTTCGCGGCCCAGCACCGCAGCCAGCCGCCGGTGGAGCGTGCCAAGGGCACGGACGGCGCCACCGAGCGTGTCTCGGCCCTCTCCGTGCCGGGCGTACGCGTCCTGATCGCGGCCTTCCTGGGCATCGGCTCGGTCTTCGGCGGCATGCAGGTGTCCCTGACGGCCTTCACCGAGTCCATCGGGCAGCCGGGCATCAACGGCCTGCTGTACGGGCTGTTCGCGGCGGGCAACATGCTCGCGGGCATCGTCGTCGGCGCCATCGCCTGGAAGGTCGGCCCGCGCCGCCGCCTGCTGATCGCCTACGGAGTGCTGACGCTGGCCACCACCCCGCTGTGGGCGGTGCACTGGGTGCCGCTGCTGGGCGCTCTGGGCCTGCTGATCGGTCTGGGCATCGCGCCGAGCCTGATCACCGGCTACACGCTGGTGGAGTCGCTGGTCCCGGCCTCGGCCCGTACGGAGGCCTTCACCTGCCTGACGGCCGCTGTGGCGCTGGGTCAGGCCGGCGGGTCCGCGGTGGGCGGACAGCTGGTGCAGCACTTCAGCGCGAGCACCGGATTCCTGGTCCCGCTGGGCGGTACGGCACTGGCTCTGCTGGTGCTGGTGCTGCTGCGGGGACGGCTGGTGCCGAGGTCGGAGAGTGTGGTGGCCGCCCGTGGGCTTGGTCACCGTACGCCGGTCACGGTGGACTGACGCGCCGGAATACTGCACTATGGAGCGTCGTTAGCACTCATCGAGTGAGAGTGCCAGGAGGAAGACAAGTGCCGACCTACCAGTACCAGTGCACCGAGTGTGGCGAGGGCCTCGAGGCGGTGCAGAAGTTCACCGATGACGCGCTGACGGAGTGCCCCAGCTGCAGCGGACGCCTCAAGAAGGTGTTCTCGGCGGTCGGCATCGTCTTCAAGGGCTCCGGCTTCTACCGGAACGACAGCCGCGGCTCGTCGTCCAGCAGCACGCCCGCCTCGTCCTCGAGCTCGTCGTCCTCTTCGACGTCGTCCTCGAACTCTTCGGGCTCGTCCTCGAACTCGTCCAGCACTTCGGCGTCCTCGGGCTCCGCCGGGGCCGGCACGGGCTCCAAGCCCGCCAGCTCGCCCGCCGCCTGAGCAACTCACCTGCCGGACCCCGCCGTTCACGACGGCGGGGTCCTCGGCGTTGGTGCGCCCGGATAGTGTGATCGCATGGCTGACATCGACAGGGCTGACGCGGAGATCGGCGTCATCGGAGGGTCGGGCTTCTACTCCTTCGTGGAGGACGTGACCGAGATCACGGTGGAGACTCCCTACGGCTCCCCCAGTGACTCGCTCTTCCTCGGGGAGGTGGCGGGGCGCCGGGTGGCGTTCCTGCCGCGGCACGGGCGGTCGCACCATCTGCCGCCGCACCGCATCAACTACCGGGCCAACCTGTGGGCGCTGCGCTCGGTGGGGGTGCGCCAGGTACTGGGGCCGTGTGCGGTGGGCGGGCTGCGCCAGGAGTACGGGCCCGGCACGCTGCTCGTACCGGACCAGCTGGTGGACCGTACGAAGTCGCGTACGCAGACGTACTTCGACGGGGAGCCGCTGCCCGACGGCAGCGTGCCCAACGTGGTGCACATGAGCTTCGCCGACCCGTACTGCCCCGCGGGGCGGAAGGTGGCGGTGGCGGCGGCGCGCGGGCGCGACTGGGAGCCGGTGGACGGCGGCACGCTCGTGGTGGTCGAGGGGCCGCGCTTCTCCACCCGCGCCGAGTCGCGGTGGCATGCCGCACAGGGCTGGTCGGTGGTCGGCATGACGGGGCACCCCGAGGCCGTGCTCGCCCGTGAACTGGGGCTCTGCTACACCTCATTGACCCTGGTCACGGACCTGGACGCGGGGACGGAGACCGGCGAGGGCGTCTCCCACGACGAGGTGCTGAAGGTGTTCGGGCAGAACGTGGGGCGGCTGCGCGAGGTGTTGTTCGACGCGGTGGGCAAGCTGCCGGACGCCCAGGCGCGGGACTGCCTGTGCGCGCAGGGGCACGACGAGTGGGATCTGGGGATCGAGCTTCCCTGAGGGATTCCGTGGATCTGTCCGCAGAGCTTTCCTCAGATGTGTCCGCAGATGTGTCCGCAGATGTGTCCGCAGATGTGTCCGCAGATCTTTTCGCCGGCCTGACCGTATGCCTGAGGGGCCTGGGGTACATGGTGTCTCCGGGCCCCTTGTGGGTTACGGCCTTTTCCACAACCCGGGAGTAGGGCGGGCGGCTGTCCACAGGGCCGAGCGGGCTTCGGCGGCGTCGGGCACGGTGGGGTTCGTTCGCAACGAGCCACTCACCGCAGGCGGTGATCACCGTGTCCCAGACTCCCTACCGCGCCCCGTGCCCGCCCCCTCTTCCCACCCCTCCCCCATGTGAAGTGCCCCACTTCGCCCCGGTACGCGCAGGGGGTGGCCGTCGGTGGCCGTATGGGGTCGCCAGACGCCGACGGCGGGCGCTGGCAGTGGGGTTGGCGATGACGGCCGCCGCGCTGGCGGCCGCGGCACCGCGCGCGGAGGTGCGTGCGGAGGCGCCCGGCGCGGCGACGCAGGTGGCCGATACACCCACATCGCGCGACACTTCTCCCAGCGGCGGGGCGCCCGAGGCGCGCCCCGGCGCAGGGGAATCTCCCCGGGCGGCGGTGACACGGCGATGATCCGCACTGACGCTCTGTTGAATCGCTGGTTCGTGTTGCCCGATTGGACAGTTCCGCCCTGCCCTGCCGTAAGTTGCGGTGCTGTTCGACGCACCGTCCCCAGAGAATGTGGAAAGAGGCTTTCAGGTGAGCCAGAACAAGGGCGTGCTCGCGGGATTCAGGGAATTCCTGATGCGGGGCAACGTGATAGAGCTCGCGGTCGCCGTCGTCGTCGGTGCGGCATTCACCAACATCGTGAACGCGGTGGTGAAGGGCGTCATCAACCCCATCGTCGGCGCGCTCGGCTCGCAGAACCTGGACCACTACAAGTCCTGTCTGACCACCTGCACCACGGACCCGAAGACCGGGCAGTTCAACGACGGCATCTACATCCTGTGGGGCTCGGTGCTCAGCGCCGCGCTGACCTTCATCATCACGGCCGCGGTCGTCTACTTCCTCATGATCCTGCCGATGAACAAGTGGAAGCAGCGCCAGGACGCGAAGAAGCCGGTGGACACCACCCCGGCCGAGCCGTCCGAGGTCGAACTGCTCAAGGAGATCCGGGACGCGCTCGTCGCGCAGCGCAATGGCTCGCTCGTCGAGTCGGGCTCCGTGATCGCGCAGAAGCAGCAGAAGTAACGGAAGGCACGGAAGGCACGGAAGCAACGGGAACAGCGCACACAGCGGCGCTACCGGGGGCGGACAACACGACGGCGAAGCCGCCCCGGCTGCCTGGTCACAGGTGGTGGGGCGGCTTCTCGTCCAGGAAGCGGGCCAGGTCGGCGGCGCCGTCGCCACCGGCGGCCGGGCGCTCGCCCCAGCCCCGGTCGGTGTCGTCCGAGGACTGCTGGCTCAGCGGGTCGTCAAAGATCAGCGCGGCCGGCGGCCTGGGCCGCGGCTCCCGCTCATGGGCGGCTTCGGGGGTCGTACTCACTCCTCCAGGGTACGGCCGTGCGCACCCGAGATCGGTGTCCGATAGCTGCCGGCACCGGGCGGCGGGGCCGGTCGACACTGGCGGCATGACGGTTTCACCCCACAGCGCGGCTCATTCGTCTTCTTCATCCGCGTCTTCTTCGGCTTCTGCGTCCCCTGCGGCCGGGGTGGGCTCGGCGGGTGTCCTCGCCGGTATGTACGCGGCCGAGGCGGAGTATCTGGCGGCAGGGGGGCCGGGGGCTGCCTCGTTCGGTCTGCTGGCGCCGTTCTTCGCGCCCGATGTCGTACTGCACCAGGCCGAGGCGCTGCCGTACGGCGGGACCTGGCGCGGGCATGCGGGGATGGAGCGGTTCTTCGTGGCGATGAGCCGGGCGTGGGAGCGGTTCGAGATGGCGGAGCAGGAGTTCCTCGCCACGGGACGGACCGCGGTGGTGCTCACCCGGGTACGGGCCCGCGCCCGCGCCACGGGGCGGGAGCTCGCCTTCCCGGTACTCCAGACGATCACGGTCGAGGACGGCCGGATATCCGAGGTGCGGCCCTTCTACTGGGACACCCAGGTCATAGCCGGGGCCTTCAGACCGCGTTGAGGCCGTGGGCGGTGAAGTGGGCGCGGGCCGTGGCCAGTTGACTGGGGGTCGGCACCGGGGTGCCGATGTGGTCATCACAGCGACCCGTGGAAAGTGCGGCCGATGACGTCCAGTTGCTGGTCGCGGGTGAGGCGGATGAAGTTCACCGCGTATCCCGAGACGCGGATGGTGAGTTGGGGGTAGTTCTCCGGGTGCTCCATGGCGTCCAGGAGGGTCGCCCTGTCGAGGACATTGACGTTCATGTGGAAGCCGTCGGCGGCCGTGAAGCCGTCCAGCACTCCGGAGAGGTTCGCCACCCGCTCCTCGGGGGTGCGGCCGAGCGCGTCGGGGGTGATGGTGTTGGTCAGCGAGATGCCGTCCTCCGCGTCGTCGTAGGGCAGCTTGGCGACCGAGAGGGCCGAGGCGATACAGCCCTGGGGACGTTCGGTGCGGGGCTTCAGAACGTCACAGAGCGGCGCGGGGATCCGGCGATCGGCGCCGCTTCGGACGTACGTGCCGGGTCTTAGAAGAACGCCTCGACGATGCCGAAGCCGCTGCCGACGGCGACTGCGGTGGTGATCAGTCCGGGCAGCATGAAGGAGTGGTTCAGGACGAACCGTCCGATGCGGGTGGTGCCCGAGCGGTCGAAGTTGATGGCCGCGATGAAGGTGCCGTACGTGGGCAGCAGGAAGTAGCCGTTGACGGCGGGCCACATGGCGATCAGCAGCGGCGCCGGGATGCCCAGGGCCACGCCCAGCGGCATCAATGCCTTGGTGGTGGTCGCCTGGCTGAACAGCAGCGCGGAGAGCAGGAGCAGCATCACCGCGAAGAACCACGGCTGGGACCGCGCGATCCCGCCGAGCTGCTCGGTGATCAGCTCCTGGTTGTGGCCGATGAAGGTCAGGCCCAGCCAGGACAGGCCGAACACGCCGATGACGGCGACCAGTCCGGAGCGGGCCACGTCCGTGCCCGGGACCTTCTTCGCGTCCACCTTGCACACCAGCAGGATGACGGCGGCCACGGCCATCATGATGATCTCGATCGCGGCGGGCATGCCGAGCGGGGCGGCGGGGGCGCCGTTCGCGCCGGGCACGGAGGGCCGCAGCTGCGGGAAGAGCCCGCTGACGACGACGGCGAGGGTGCCGGCCAGGAAGAGGTACGCGGACACGGCGGCGCGCGGCGCCAGCGCGGGGCGCGCGGCACCCTCGGCGCCCTCCGCGGCCTGCCGCGCCTGGGCCGGGAGGTCCTTGCCTATGCGGCTCTGGACGAGGGCGGCGACCAGGACGCCGATCAGGGTGGACGGCACGGCCACCGCCATGATCTTGGGGAGGCTCCAGCCGTCGCCGTCGAACATCACGATCATCGCGGCCATGGCGGCGGAGACGGGCGAGGCGGTGATGCCGACGGTGGCGGCGATCGAGGAGACCGCGATGGGGCGCTCGGGCCGTACCCCGCCCTCGCGTGCCACGTCGTGGATGACCGGCAGCAGCGGGTAGAAGACGTGCGCGGTGCCGGCGCCGAGGGTGAACAGCCAGGAGACGACGGGCGCGATGTAGGTGACCCGGGCCGGGTTGCGGCGGATCATCCGCTCCGCGACGGCGACGAGGTAGTCGATGCCGCCTGCCGCCTCCATCGCGGCGGCCGCCATGATCACCGCGAGGATGATCAGCATCACGTCCACGATGCCCGCGGTGTCGGCGGGCGCGACCTGGAAGACGGCGGCCAGGACGAAGACGCCCACGGCGCCCCAGAGGCCCATTCCCACACCGCCCTTGCGGGATCCGAGGGCGATGGCCGCCAGCATGACGGCTAGTTGAAGCAGCATGGAGAGCACGGCCGGGCCTTACGTTCGAACATACGGTGCACAGAAACCGTATGGCACCCGCGAGGGTTCCCCGCCCATGATCGTTCGGGCCCGGTGATCGTCGGGCTCCGGTGCAGGTCGGACCGGGTCAGGCCGGAGCAGGCCAGCTCAGGTCAGTCGGCGGTCAGCTCCTCGTGCCACCACAGGTCGCGGCCCGGCTGCCACAGCACGGGGCGCGAGCAGCGGTTGACGACCAGTACGGCGCGTACCTCACTGCGGCCGTCCGCCAGCTTCAGCGCCCGGTCCAGCACCGGCTTGACCGGGCGCAGCGCGCCGTCCCAGAACCCGGCGTCGGCGGTGATCACCACCCGGGCGCCCGAGCCGTGCAGACCCGCGGCGAGTTCGGCGGGGTTCAGCGAGACGGGGAGGCTGGTGCGTACGGCGTCCAGGCGGCCGCAGGCGAGGGTGGCGATCACCGACTCGGGCACCAGCGGCAGATGGACCGCGAGCCGGTCGCCGGCGCCGATGCCCAGGCGGGTGAGCGCGGCGGCGGCGCGCGTGGCGTGGTCCAGGAGCTGGCCGTGAGTGAGCTGCTCGACGCGGTCCGGCTCGCCGGCCCAGCTCAGGGCGATCCGGGACGGCTGCGGCTCCTTGGGCTCTTGCGGTTTCCGGGCGGTATCTGCATGCTCTGAAGTGACACGGCGCAACATGCAGAACAGCTTGAAGATCGCGGATCAACGATCGTTGAACGTCCGCTGTACGGGGTCGCGCCGCCCCTTCTCGCACCACCGGGCCCTGCGGGGACGCCGCGCCCCGACCGCGCGCCCCGGCCGCTTCACCTCACTGCCCCACTCCTGGTGCGCCCAATCCCCTCTCACCGCATTTCCTTGTCCCTGCCGTGCCGCGAGAGGGCCCTTTCATGCACAAATCCACACATACCCCTTGCACTACGGGGCGTTGGGCGGCGGCTGCCGTGTCCCTCGGCGCCTTCTGCGTACAGCTCGACTCCTTCGCGCTCAATCTGGCGCTGCCCGCCATCCGCGCGGACCTGCACGGGTCGGCGGCGGCGGCGCGCTGGGCGGTCGGCGGCTATCTGCTGGCGGCCGGTTCGCTGATGCCGGCTGCCGGGCGGCTGGCCGACATCTTCGGCAGGCGTCGGCTGCTCGCGCTCGGACTGGTGCTCTTCGCGGCGGCCTCGGCGCTGTGCGCCCTGTCCCCCACCCTCCCCTTTCTCGCCGTGGCGCGGGTGGCGCAGGGCGTGGGCGGCGCACTGATCATGCCCGCGGGGCTGGCGCTGCTGACGAACTCCTTCCCGCCGGAGCGGCGGCGCGCGGCGACGGCGGGCGTGCTGGCCCTGGCGGGTCTGGCCACCGCCTGCGGCCCCTTCGTCGGGGGCGTGCTGGCCCAGACCGTCTCCTGGCGGGCCCTGTTCTGGCTCGGCGTGCCGCTGTGCGCGGCCGCCGCGGGGTGCGCCCTGCGCGGCGCCGAGTCCCGCGACCCGTACGCCTCCCGCGTCCTGGACCGCGCCGGGGCGGCCACCGGGACCGGGGCGCTCGCGTGCCTGGCGATGCTCTCCCAAAGCGGCGCCTGGCAGTGGGCGGCCGCGGCCCTGGTCCTGCTCCTGCTCTTCGTACGGGCCGAACTCCGCTCCCCCGCCCCGCTGTTGGACCTCGCCCTCTTCCGCAACGCCCCCTACGTGCTGCTCACCGCCTCCGGCACGGTCGCCAACGCCGCCACCGTCGTCCTCCTGTTCACCCTCCCCCTCGCCCTGCACGACCGCTGGGCCCTGTCCCCCCTCGCCTCCGGCACGGCCTTCCTCGCCCCCGCGACCGCGATGGCCCTCGCCGGAGCCCTGGCCGGACGCGTCACCGACCGCGCCGCCGCCCCCGTCATGTCCCTGGGCCTGGCCACCACCGCCATCGCCCTCTGGGCCACCACTGTCCACACCTCTCTCCCCGCCCTCCTCGCCGCCTCGACCCTCGCCGCGGCCTTTCTCGGCCTCACCAACTCCCTCACCCTGACCGCCACGCAGTCCGTCGTGGCCCCCGCCCGCGCCGGCGAGGCCTCCGGCGTCACCAAGTCCGCCCTCACCACCGGCGCCGCCCTCACCCTCACCTTCACCACCCCTCACACCACCCTCACCACCACGGCCACGGGCTGTGCGGCAACGGCGGCAGCCCTGGGCGCGGCCTCGGCCGTGACGGCGGCGCGGCGCCGCGCGGGCGGGCTCGGCACCGGGTCGCGCGGCGCCGACTGACCGGGATGCCGTCACCCGCCCGCCGGGCGGATGGACGCCGCGCCGGATCGCCCGGCGGGGAGGCGGGCGAGGCGCCGGCTCACGCACCGCCGACAGCCCTGGGGCGCCGGGCGAGCGCGGCAGCGCTGCGGGCACCGGCGGGCCGTGGCGCGCGGGCACCGGCAGCCCGCGGCGTGCGGACAACACCGCAGCCGGTACGGGATCGCCGCGCGACGAAGTGGTACGCGGGCGCCCGCGTGTCCGGTCAGCCCTGCGACGTGCAGGTGGCGCCCCTGGCCGCGTAGCCCCCCGCGATGTCGCGGACGTCCTGGAAGCCGTGGGATTCCAGGAGGGCAGCGGCGATGACGGAGCGGTTGCCGCTGCGGCAGTACAGGACCACAGGGCGGGTGGGATCGAGAGTGGAGGTGTGGGCGGGGAGGGTGGCCAGGGGGAGGTTGCGGGCGCCCGGTTCGGCGGAGGTGGCGTATTCGGAGGGGTTGCGGACGTCGACCAACTGGATGCCGGTGGTGGGGAGTTCGGACCAGGTGATGCGGTGGGTGCGGGAGGTGAGGTGGGGGTTGGCGCCGAGGTGGTCGGCGGGGGCGGCGAGGTGGCCGAGGACGTGGTCGTAGCCGATGCGGGCCAGGCGGATGCGGGCCTCGGTCTCGGTGCCCGGGTCGCTGATCAGGACGATCGGGGTGCCGGGGGTCACGACGCTGCCCGCGTACTCGGCGAAGCGGGTGTCCAGGCTGGTGTGCAGGGAGCCGGTGAAGTGGGCGTGGGTGTAGGCGTCCAGGGGGCGGGTGTCCAGGAGGACGGCGCCGCGCTCGCGGGCGGCGAGGGCCTCGTCGAGGGTGAGGGCCGGGGGCGGGGTGGAGTCCAGCAAGGGGTGGCCGTCGCGGTTGAGGGCCGCGTCGTGCGCGAAGTAGCCGGGGGCGGCCGGCTGTCCGGCGCTGACCAGGTCGATGAAGGCGTCCTGGGTCATGGGCTGCAGGGCGTAGTTGAAGCGGCGCTGGTCGCCGATGGTGGAGCTGGTCTCGGTGGAGAGGTTGCGGCCGCAGGCGGACCCGGCGCCGTGGGCGGGGTAGACGCGGGTGGCGTCGGGGAGGGTGAGGAGCTTGGAGTGCAGTGAGTCGTACAGGCGGGCCGCCATCTCCCGGGCGGAGAGGCCGCTGGCGGAGAGCAGGTCGGGGCGGCCGACGTCGCCGACGAAGAGGGTGTCGCCGGTGAGGACCGCGAACGGCGCCTCGTCGTCGGCGTGTTCGTGCAGGACCAGGCAGATGGACTCCGGGGTGTGGCCGGGGGTGGCCAGCACGGTGAGGGTGACCTCGCCCAGCGATATGCGTTCGCCGTCGCGCAGCCGGCGGATGGGGTAGCCGGTCTCGGCGGCCTCGCCGAAGGCGATGGCGGCGCCGGTGGCGCGGGCCAGCTCCAGGTGTCCGGAGAGGAAGTCGGCGTGGAAGTGCGTCTCGACGACCAGCTCGATGCGCAGCCCGGCCTCCTCGGCGTCGCGCAGGTAGTCGTCGATGTCGCGGCGCGGGTCGACCAGGACGGCGCGTCCGGTGGTCTCGTCGCCGATGAGGTACGAGGCCTGGGAGAGGCAGTCGAGGTAGTACTGCGCGAAATACACGGTCGTCCTCCGTGGGCGTGCGAGGGGGCAGGCGGGGGGGGTGTACGGGAACGTGTTGTGCGGATGCACGGATGTACGTACATTAGGCAGCCGAGCAGGCGGCGACAACCCGGGGCCCTGACACCGGACCCTTGCGGAGGCACCAAGATGACGGCTGATCACCCACAACGCGCGCACGGCGAGGGCCATTTCGGGGCGCGGTCCGCGGAGCACCCCGGGCCGCGCCCGCTCGACCGGTCCTCGCCGCTCCCCCTGTGGGCGCAGCTCTCCGCGGATCTGCGCCGCCGCATGGAGGCGGGCGAGTTCGCCGAGGAGTTCCCCGCCGAGCACCGTCTGACCGGTGAGTACGAGGTCAGCCGGCACACCGTGCGCGAGGCGCTGCGCAAGCTGCGCGCCGAGGGCCTGGTCATCGCCGAGCGCGGGCGCGCCAGCCGCCTGGACACCCGCCGCATACAGCAGCCGCTCGGCTCGCTCTACAGCCTCTTTCGCGAACTGGAGAGCCAGGGCGTGGAGCAGCGCAGCGAGGTGCTGCGGCTGGAGCGTACGGCCGACAGCACGGTCGCCCAGAAGCTCGGACTGGTCCCGGACGCGCCACTGATCGTGCTGGAGCGGCTGCGGCTGGCGGACGGCGAGCCGCTCGCGCACGACACCACCTACCTCCCCGCCGAGATCGCCGAGCCGCTGCTGGAGGCGGACTTCGGGCACACCGCGCTGTACGGGGAGCTGATCCGGCGGTGCGGGACCAAGGTCACCGGCGGGCAGGAGCGCATCCACCCTTTTCTGCCCGACATCCGGCAGTGCTGGCTGCTGGGGCTGGCGGACCGGGAGGCGGCGTTCTTCATCGAGCGGCTGGGGCGGGCCGGGGAGCGGGCGGTGGAGTGGCGCGAGACGGTGGTGCGCGGCGACCGCTTCGCGTTCGTCGCCGAGTGGTCGGGCAGCAGCCGGGCCGTCGAACTCGCGCCGCGCGCGAAGTGTCCCTCGTGACCGCGCACGCGATACGGCCGGCGCCGTGTCCGGCGTCATAGCCGCGACGGCGCTCCCGTGCGGGCTGGTGATCGGCCTGCTGCTGGGGGCGCTCGGCGGCGGGGGCTCGATCCTGGCGGTGCCCGCGCTGGTCTACCTGCTGCATCAGACGCCGCACGAGGCCACCAGCGGCGCCCTGGTCGTGGTGGCCATCGGCGCGGTCACCGGCCTTGCCTGCCATGCCCGTTCGGGCCGGGTGCGCTGGCTGCAGGGCGCGGCGTTCGGGGTGCTGGGGACGGCGGGTACGTATCTGGGCTCGCGCTGGAGCGCGCATGTGGACCCCGGCGTGCTGATGACGGCGTTCGCGGGGCTGATGCTGGCGGTGGCGGCGGCCATGCTCGTACGCAACGGGCGGGGGCGGCGGGCGAAGGCCCCCTCCCCGCACCCGGCGGCGGACGGGCAGCCGGACCACGTCACCGTCCCGGACACTGCGCCCGCCCATCGTTTCCGCCCCGCGCACGCCGCCCGGATCGCCGCGACCGCCACCGCCGTCGGGCTGCTCACCGGCTTCTTCGGGGTGGGCGGCGGCTTCGTCGTCGTCCCCGCGCTGACGCTGGTGCTGGGCCTGGAGATGCCGGTCGCGGTGGGTACGTCGCTGCTGGTCATCCTCGTCAACTCCGTGACGGCGTTCGGCTCGCGGGCCGGCGCCGGCGACCTGGACTGGCCGCTGCTGGCCGTCTTCGGCAGCTGCGCCGCGCTCGGCAGCTATCTGGGCAACCGCCTCGCCGCCCGTGTACGCCCCCAGGCCCTGAGTACGGCCTTCGCCTCGCTGGTCACCGTGCTCGCCGTCTCGATGGCGGCGACCAGCATCCCCCATCTGTAGAGCGCTTGTTGAGCCCCATGCCCTTATCCGATCCGCAACCGCCCACCGACTCCCAGGAGGAGCCCCGCATGACTTCCGCCTCGCCGCACCACCAGATCGTCATCATCGGCGGCGGCACCGCGGGCATCACCGTCGCCGCCCGGCTGCGCCGCGCCGGAGTGCGCGACATCGCGGTGCTCGACCCCGCCGAGACGCACTGGTACCAGCCGCTGTGGACGCTGGTCGGCGGCGGCCAGGCGCCGCTGAAGGCCTCGCTGCGCACCCAGGCCGAGGTCATGCCGTCCGGGGTGCGCTGGCTGCGCGAGGCGGCGACCGGGGTGGACCCCGAGTCCCGTAAGGTGCACACCGCTTCGGGCCGGGAGATCGGCTACGACCGCCTGGTGGTGGCCCCGGGCCTCCATCTGGACTGGGACGGTGTGCCGGGCCTGGCGCAGGCGCTCGGGCACAACGGCGTCTCCAGCAACTACCGGCCCGATCTCGCCCCGCTCACCTGGGACTTCATCCGCAGGACCAAGCGCGGCACGGCGCTGTTCACCATGCCGGCCGGGCCCGTGAAGTGCGGTGGCGCCCCGCAGAAGATCGCGTATCTGGCCGCCGACTACTGGCGCAAGCGCGGGGTGCTGGACCGGATCCGTACCATCCTGGTCCTTCCGGAGCCCGCGATGTTCAAGGTGCCGGTCTTCTCGCGGGTGCTGGAGGAGACGGCCCGGCGGTACGGGATCGAGGTGCGGCTCCAGTCGGAGATGACCGAGGTGGACGGGGACGCGCGGCAGGCGGTGATCGTCGATCACGCCACCGGTGAGAAGGAGACCATCGGCTACGACCTGCTGCACGCCGTGCCGCCGCAGAGCGCCCCCGACTGGATCGCCGGCGGCCCGCTCGCCGACCCCGCCTCGCCCTTCGGCTACGTCAAGGCCGACCGCGAGACCCTGCAACACCCGGACTTCCCCGAGGTGTTCAGCCTCGGCGACGTCGCCAATCTGCCGACCTCCAAGACCGGCGCGGCCATCCGCAAGCAGGCGCCCGTCGTGGTCAAGAACCTCCGTGCGAGCCTGCGCGACCGCCCGGCGAGCGCCCGCTACGACGGCTACACCTCCTGCCCGCTGGTCACCGCGCGGCACAAGATGCTGCTGGCGGAGTTCGACTACGACCTCTCCCCCACGCCCTCGATCCCGCTCATCGACACACAGAAGGAGCGCACCGACATGTGGTTCCTCAAGCGGTACGGGCTGCCGCAGATGTACTTCCACGGGATGCTCAAGGGTCTCGTGTGACCTGCCGCTGAACGACGCGCGCCCTCGGCCGCAGTGGAGCCGGTCCCCGCACCTCGCGGGGGCCGGCTCCGCGCGTTCGCCCGGCCCCGCGGCGTACCGTGATAGAAAGTGGGGCGATGGTCCCACTTTCTCTCTGCGTCAGCAGCCGACCCGACCTTCAGGACGGACGATGGCCAACCCCTACCGTGAGATCTTCACCGCACCGGGCAGCGCGGGATTCAGCGCCGCCGGGCTGATCGCCCGGCTGCCGCTGCCCATGACCCATATGGGCATCCTCACGATGCTCTCCGAGATGACCGGGCAGTACACCCTGGCCGGCCTGGTGGCGGGCACCTTCACCTTCTCCATGGCCTTCGCGGGACCCCAGGTCTCGCGCATCGTGGACCGGGCGGGACAGGGCCGGGTGCTGCCCCTGGCGGCCTGCGTCAGCGTGCTGGCGCTGGGCGCGCTGATCCTGTGCGCCCACCTCGGCGCCCCCGCCTGGACACTGTTCCTCTTCGCGCTGCCGGCCGGTCTCATGCCGAGCATGGGCGCGATGGTCCGGGCCCGCTGGACCGAGATCTACCGCGGCACACCGCAGCTGAACACCGCCTACTCCATGGAGTCGGTGGTCGACGAACTGACCTACGTCATCGGCCCGGCGCTGGCGGTGACGCTGTCCACCACGCTCTTCCCGCAGGCCGCGCCGATCGTCGCCGGGCTCCTGCTGCTGATCGGCGTCGCACTGTTCGTACCGCAAAAGCGCACCGAGCCGGCCGTGCGGCCGCGCACCCGGGAGGCGGGCGGCGGGCGCTCGGTCATCTGGTCGCCGTCGGTGCTGCTGCCCGCGCTCGCGCTGCTCTTCGGCGGCGCGATCGCCGGGATGGTGGACACCATGGGCCTGGCCTTCGCCGAGCGGCAGGGCGACAAGATGCTGGGCGGCGTCGTCTTCGCCGTCTACGCCATCGGCTCGGGCCTGTCCGGGCTGGTCTTCGGCGCGCTCAAGCTGTCCGTCGCGCCGCAGCGGCTGCTGGTCATCGGCATGTCCGGTACGGCGCTGACCACCGTGCCGTTCCTCTTCGTGGACAGCATCGCCACGATGTGCGTCGCGGTGTTCTGCGCGGGGGTCTTCTTCGCCCCGACCATGGTGGTGGTCATGGGGATCGTGGAGCGTACGACGCCAGAGCACCGGCTCACCGAGGCCATGACGTGGATGATCGCGGGCCTGCAGAGCGGGGTGGCGATCGGCGCCGCGGTCAGCGGGGCGGTGGTGGACGCGTACGGCTCCGGGGCCGGGTTCGCGGTGGGGGTCGTGGCGGGCGCCGTCGCCGTCCTCATCACGCTGGCCGGCCTGCCCGTACTGCGCTCGCGGCTGGCCGGGCCGCGCGGCGCGGACCCGGTGGCGGGCTTTGGGCCCCGGCCGGCTCAGGCGGCGGACGGCCCCGGCAGCAGCTCGTACAGCAGCTCCTCGAACTCCCCCGGCGCGGGCGGCTCGTCGGCCAGCAGGCCCTGCAGCAGCAGCCCGTCGTAGGAGTGGGCGAACAGCTTCACACGCTTGGGGTCGTCGGTGAACAGGCGGGCGAAGGCCGCCAGTGACTCGGCCCAGTCACGGGTGGCGGAGCGCAGTTCGGGGCGGCGGGCGGCCAGCAGGCACAGTTCGAACTCCGCCAGCAGCCGCCCGCGCCCGCTGCCCGTGACGATCTCGGCCATCATCCCGGCCAGCACCCGGCGCTTGTCGGTGCCGTCGGCGGTGGTACGGCTCGCCGGGCCGCCCTCGGCGCTCAGCGCCTCGAACCGCCGGGCGTCCTCCTCCAGGGAGGAGGTGAGGGCCGCGGTCAGCATGTCCTCGACGCCGTCGAAGTAGTACGTCGTCGCGGTGTTGGGCAGCTGCGCCTCGCGGGCGACGTTGCGGTGGGTGACCCCCGAGGCCCCGTCGCGCTCGATGACGCGCAAGGTGGCCTCGATCAGTGCGCGCCGACGGCGTTCGCCCTTGGCCCGGCGGCCGTCGGTGATCGGCTCGTTCAGTGTCGCTCCCCTGCGTCGCTGCGGGCGGCCGCCGCTGCTCTGTCGCTGGACAGGGGCCCCGCCGGCCCG
Organism: Streptomyces sp. UF-297; assembly: GCF_058245575.1. Lineage (NCBI taxonomy): Bacteria > Bacillati > Actinomycetota > Actinomycetes > Kitasatosporales > Streptomycetaceae > Streptomyces > Streptomyces sp. UF-297. The sequence continues at coordinate 20,513 of NZ_JBSIBZ010000121.1, forward strand.
TACGCGGCAGCGGCCGGTTGTCCCTTTCGACGATACCGGGGCCGCGGCGACGGGCCAGGGGGCGTCCTGCCGATCGGCGTGGATCAGGCCGCGGCGGTGACGTCGGCGACCACGCAGCTGACGTTGTCCGGCGCGCCTGCCCGGTGCGCCAGGGCGAGCAGGCCGCCGACCGCGCTCTGCGGATCGGGGGCCGTGGTGAGCACGGCCCTGATCTCCCCGGCGGGGACGACCGCCGAGAGCCCGTCCGAGCACAGCAGATAGCGGTCACCGGCCCGCGCCTCGTGCAGCCCCAGCTCGGGTACGGACTCCACCCTCCCGTCCAACGCCCGCAGCAGGAGCGCGCGTTGGGGGTGCGAGCGCGCCTCCTCGGGGGTCAGCCGCCCCTCGTCGATCAGCGACTGGACCAGGGTGTGGTCGTGGGTGATCTGGAACAGGCCGCCGTCGCGCAGCAGATGGGCCCGGCTGTCGCCGATGTGCACCAGCGCGAGCCGGGAGCCGGTCCACAGCAGCGCGGTGAGCGTGGTGCCCGACTCCTCGATCTCCCCCATCCGCCCGTTGGCCCGGTACACGGCGTCCTCCAGCGCGTTGAGGAGATCGCCCGCGTGGACCTCGGCGCCCGCGGCGGTGGCGGCCGCGGCGGCGGCCGCTTCGACGGCGGCCGCGCTGGCCTGTGCGCCGCCCCCGCCGTAGCCGTCCGCGACCGCCAGCAGCCGCCCGTCCGCGTACGCCGTGTCCTGATTGCTCTCCCGTACGAGCCCGGTCTGCGACCGCACCGCGTACCGGATCTCCAGCGTCCCCATCCCCTGTGCCATGACAGCAGCCTCCTCGGCCTTGTCGCCCTTGTCGTGCTTCTCGCTCAGCCGGCCGACGAGGAAGGCCGCCAGGTCCCGGCGGGCCGCGGTGTCGGCCTCCACGCGCGCCCAGTACTGCGCGACCTCGTGTGCCGCCGCGTCCGGCGACAGCGCGCACACCGCCCTGATGCGCGCCAGCGGCATGCCCAGCCGGCGCAGCCAGGCCACCAGGCGGGCCCGCTCCAGCTGGTGCGGCGCGTAGAAGCGGTATCCGCTGTGCGGGTCCACGTGGGCGGGCGGCAGCAGCCCCAGATCGTCGTACAGGCGCAGGGCCTTGGCCGACAGGCGGGCCAGCCGCGCGAACGCGCCTATGGTCAGCAGTTCCCCGGGCATCCCTCGCGCTCCCCCTACGTGTGGACCGTCCTCGTCGCGGGGGGGGGGGGGGGGGGGGGGGGGGGGGGGGGGGGGGGGGGGG